>JABGQJ010000105.1 GCA_018648945.1 Victivallales bacterium | reverse complement strand
TCGGTGAAGAAGGATCCAAGGAGAGCCCCGTCCTGGAGATACACGCCCCATACGGCTGGCCCCGCGCTGGTGTTCTGACCGTGAGCACCACCTTCGACCACCATGCTGTCCAGGGCCACGCTGCCGGTGTAGGTGTCAAAGGGGAGATTAATCCTGAGATAGGAAGCACTACCGATGGTGCCGTCCCCCCACGTTGGGTCGGCGGTTGTCCCGCCAATGTTCGGAGTCCCCGGGGCCTGCATCCATGACTCGCTTGGGCCACCGGCTGCAGTACCCGCGAACAACCACGCGTCGGTCGCGCCAGGGTAGGCTGCGCCGAAACCCACTGGGTCGGTCAGGGCACTCGCATGGGGGTTCCAGGAGATATTCGCCGGGGTGGCGGGCGTGGTTAGGTACGAGGCGACCGAGCCGACGTCAACGACCGTGTCGCTGATGTACGCACCAATACCCCCGCCCGTGACAGCCGTCCCAGTGCCGTTAGTAAAGTCCCAGGTCAGGGAGAACTGGGCGAGGCTCATAGGAGCGGCGAGAAAGAGGGCCACACCGGCTGCGTAGAGAGCTCTGTTGAGTGTTGAGGTGGCGTTTGTCACGTGAGTTCCCCCGATTCCTTTGGATTCCGGTTGGGATGTGTGGAAGGCGAAAAAGGGATGCTGTAGGTGCGAGCTTGGCACCTGAAGGTCGCTGAAGGGTAGACTTCCTCGTAGTCAGATACTACTGAATGTGCCTTTACTGGGCAGGAATGCAAATGAATCTGAGCTGTTTTTGTGTCTTTTCCCGCCGGATGGCCTGAGTAGGGGGGGCTGGGCGGGCAGGGGAACCGCCGCAGGGCGGCTACTCGTCGATACGGACGAGGACGGTGAGTCGACGGAGCTCGTAGCTCTTGGCGTTGCTCGTGAAGGTCCAGTCCGGGTTGTCTCCAGGGGCGTTGCCGATGCCGAGTTCGCAGGTTCCCTGAGCCCCCCAGCGGTTGAATGCGCAGAGGGTGATCTTCTTCGCGGGCAGGTGGATCTGCATGGAGCCGTACCCTTTGGTCAACGTCCCGCGCGAGTCACCGAAGTCGAAGACTTTTGTGCTGGCACCAGCGACGGCGCGCTCGTTGCTGGGACCGTAGTTGGACGGCCAGAACTCAAGGTTCCCAGTGCCCATTTGGTCTCCTGTTGGCAGGGCTGGAACATTGCTGGCGACGGTGAGATGGCGAACATCCTGTTGCCAGATCTTGGCTGCCGCGACTGTCGGGACGCCAATCTGGGCTGGGTTGCGGGTGAAGGCGTCCATGGCCACGAACACGTATTGGAGTGGCTTCCCGTTTGGTTTGAGCTCGAGGCAGTAGGCGATGCGGTCAAAGGTGCCTGGGAGATCCTTGCTGTTGTTGATCGTGTAGGGCACGGGCTTGTCGCTGTAGCCGCAATCGGCCGGGATGTCGAGGGTGTAGACCGTAGTGTATCCCTTTGCGGCCGGGATGCGTTCCTCCAGGTCGTTGCGCACGGGCATTTCGCCGGCGCGGAAGGCGCCGGCGGGGAGGCCGGGCCCGTTCATGAGGTTGGGTTCGGCGCTCTGGTTCCAGGCAAAGCGGACGCCGATGGCGCGGGTCGCCTGGGGGGCGCTGAGCACGACGGAGTCGGGCCCGACGATCTTGGCATCGGCCTTGAGAATGCCCTTCTCGGCATCGACCAGTTCGAACCAGCTCAGCGGCTTGCCATCGCGGCTCTTGAGGCCGCCATGGGCGTTGCTGAACTGGATGGTCGCCGTGGCCTTGTCCGTGGTCAGTTTGGCGAAGCTGGGGCTGTCGCACACGATGCCTGTCTTGCCGTAGGTCCTGGCCAGAGCGAGCCGGGCCAGGCGGTCGCTCACGTCCTGCTTGTTGGTGGGATGGATGTTGCCGAGGTTGCCGATGTCGTTGATCACCGCCATGCCGGCGTTGGCGATCTCGGTGCTGGCTCTGGTCTGGGCTTCCCAGATGTTGGCGATCAGGCGGGGGCTGTTGCCGTAGTTGTAGGGGGCAAGCTGGACGAAGTAGAAGGGGAAATCGCCCTGCTTCCAGACCGTCCGCCACCCTTGCACGAGGGCCTTCATCTTATGGAGATAGAGCAGGCCGTCGCCCCGGTTGGACTCCCCTTGGTACCAGATTGCGCCGCGAATGGCGAAGGGGACGAGCGGGTGGACCATGCCATTGTAAAGCGCGGTGGGTTCCTGCGGCTTGGCCAGGGGGGTGAGTTCGCGGGGGAAGACCGGTCGCGGGGGGACGATCGTCTCGTCCTGCAGGGCTGTAGTCGCGACCGTCCGCCAGGCGTTCAGTTCATTGAGGTACGCACTGAGCCGTTCCTTGTATTGCGGGTTCCACGCGGAGGCGAGATCCACTTGTTCGCTGATGGCTTTGAGGCGGGGGATGGCGGCGAAGCCTTCGGGGGGTGTCCAGGGCTCGATCCGGGTGCCTCCCCAGGCACTCTCGATCAACCCCACCGGCACGTCAAGGTCACGGTGAAGGCGGCGGCCGAAAAGGAATCCGACGGCGCTGAAGTTGGGCACCGTCTCCGGCGTGCATGTCTGCCACTTGTCCGTGGGGGGCACATCCCGTTGCGGCGCGCCTTTGTTTGTCCGGGAGACGCGGAACAGCCGGACCTTGGGGAAGCTTGCCGCCGCGATCTCGGCCGCGCTGTTGTCGATGCGAGTCATGGGCCATTCCATGTTGGACTGGCCGGAGCAGAGCCAGACCTCCCCGACGAGGACGTCGGCCAGCTTGATCGTGTTCTGCCCCTTCACTGTCATCGTGTGTGGTCCGCCGGCGGCGATCGGGGGCAGGTCAACGCGCCATTCCCCTGCGGCCGTGGCCTTGGTGTCGACCGTTTGGCCAGCCAGTTCCACCGAAACGGCTTCGCTCGGCGCGGCCCAGCCCCAGACCGGCAACTTGACGTCCCGCTGGAGGACCATTCCCTTGCCGAATACCTTTGGCAGGGAGACGAGGGCTGGCGCGCTTGTGGTGAACAGCAGGCTGGCGAGAACGGCGGCGAAACGGCAGATGGGTCGATGCACGGGGTGTTCCTCCTGGGACCGATGGTTGAGCACGTCTCTAGCTAAGGTATTAGGAGCGGAAGTGTTCTTCGCGGGCGATGGCGATATAGGGAAGATCACGGAATTCCTCGTCGATGTCCAGTCCGTAGCCCACGACCCAGCGGTCGGGGACCTGGAATCCCACATAGTCCGGGATCAGTTGGGCACGGATGGCGCGCACGGCCGGGGACGGGGAGTCGATCTGCTTGTCGAGGAAGACACAGACCCGGACGGAAGCCGCTCCCTTGGCCAGCAGGCTCCGACGGATCGCGGCGAGAGTGAACCCCTGGTCCAGAATATCCTCGACGAGGATGATGTGGTCGCCCTGGATGTCCTCGGGAAGGCCAGTGATGGTCACGTCCCGTTCGGTCTCGTTGCTGCCCTTGATCCCGTCGGCGTAGGTGCTGGCGCGGATGAACTCGTAGAGCACGTGGGGACCGTTTTGCCTGCGGACCGCGCGGGCCAGATCGGCCAGGAAGATCCAGCCCCCCTTGAGCACGCCGACGAGGCGGAGGCGGGGAAGTTGGACAGCGTCGGCCACAATCTGCCCGGCCATTTCCGCCACCCGCGTCCGGATGCCTTCCGGGTGGATGAGGATGCGTTCCAGGCGGGGATCGTCTGCGGGGAGCCGGTCGGGCATGGGGAACACCTTGCGTTGGCCATTGGTCTTGACCAGCAAACAATAGCTCGGCCTGGCTTGCTCGCCACCGTTGCCGATGGGGGTGCCTGCTCGCAATGAGGGCTCGAGATTCGTATATTCCACCAATGCACGTGTTGGAATCGGGGCGAGTATGACAACCGACAGGCAAGAGCAGCGCCGCGCGAGCAGCTGGAAACGGACCGCAGTTCTTGCGGGGTTTGCCTGCGTGGTTTTGGGCGTGCTTGCGGGCGGCGCCCTGCTGCTTGGGCGTCGGTTCGTTGCCGAGGCGGCCATCCGGCGCCAGTTGCGCGCGTTTGGCGCGGAAGGGCTGGAGTTCCGCGTCGTTGCATTGGGCAGCGGGGGGAGCCAGATCACGGATCTACGAGTGCCGGACGGGGCCGCGCGGGTCGCGGCGGTGGGGGTCTCCTATTCCTTTGGGCGGCTCGCCGAACTGGAGTTGAGGGGGGCGCAGATCGAGGGGGTCGATCTCCCGATCCACCGGCAGCCAACTGGTTGGCGGGTTCCCCTGGCCACATGGATTGGGCAGCTTCGCCTGCCCGTTCCTGATCCGGCGACGCCTGCGTCGTTCCACGTGACCGTGCCGTCGGTCACGATCGATGGCGTGATCCGGCTGGTGCATCACCGGCTAGGCGAGTGGCGATTGCCCGCGCGGGCGGAACTGGCCGTGTCTCCCGAGCGACTTGCCGGCTCGGGTGGAATCCAGATGCTTGGCGATGAACAGCGGTTTGAGGTGGCGGTCACCCCCGAACTCGATGGCGAGGTGCGTCTGGCTGCTCGCCTGGCCAATCCGGCCGCGTTCCACACCCTGTGCAGCTACGCGGATTTGCCTCTGCCCTTCGAGCTACTGCCGGGTGGCGAGGGCGTGACGGTGGTGGTTGTCGTGAAGCTGTGCAAAGGGGAGCCGACCGCGATCTCGGCCACTGCGACAGTCGGGAATGCCCGGCTCCGCTGGCAGGGGCACGACTTCAGCGCGGGATCGCTTCGTCTTACGGCCCGGAGTGCGCTGCCGGCCCTGGCGGAGTGGGGGGTGGAGGCGACGGCGGTCGGCCTTGGCGGTTTCGGCGCGGTGATTCCCGAGCTTGTCTGCGCTATGTCTGGCAGTGCCAGCGACGGTACGCTGACCGTTCGGAAGGCCCAGTTCCGGCGCGGCGACGTGGCAGGGACGGTGGCTGGCGAGGTGCGTTGGCACGAGGGGCAGCGGCTCGACGGGGACCTCCGGATTGCCCGTTTGGCAGTTGGCGGGTTGGCTGTTGAGGGAGCGCTACTGAAGGCGAAGGGCACGCGCGAGGCGATGGACTGGGAACTGACATGGGGTGGGGAGTCCGGTGTCTATGGTTTACGCAATGTGGCATTGGCGGGGCGTGCGTCTTTGGTGGGCGATCCCAGCACGACGATCGGCGGCAAGGCGATTATCTCCCTGGATGGCATGGCGAAGGCAGTGGGGCAGCCTGGCTTGACGGGTGAGCTTTCCCTGGATGTGGCGGAGGAGACGACGCTCCGCTTTGGTGGCGGCGGGCTGGTGTGGCAGGGGAAGCTGGAGGGGAACTGCGCGGAACTGGCGACCCGTGTTGGTCAGATGCGGGGCGGCGTCAGCGGCCTGCGTATCGCGTTCGCCGGCGAAGGAACTCCCGCCGCCGCTGATTTCTCCGTTCGCACTGCCTCGCTCTCCGGGTTCCTGGAGAGCAAGGGAATGCGCGTGACGAGCACCGGGAACCGAGTCCAGGTGGCTGCGAACGGTATCACTCTGACGGATCTTCTGGCCCTGGCTGAGCAGCCCCTTGCGGCGTTGCCCAAGACAAGTCAGGCGAAGCTGGTTCTCGAGATCGGTCACGAGACCTTGGCAATGGACTTGGCCGAGGTGGCGACGTATCTGGGCGGCGAGGGGCAGATGGCTGGCAAGGCTGTCGCCACCAATCTGGCAAGCAAAGCGGCGTGGACGACGGAAGGCGTGTCCCTGGAGGCAAGCGTCTCGGGGAGTCTGCCCGAGTTGTCCCTGGCTCCCTTCCGAGGCCTGCGGCTGCGCCTTCCCACGGAATTCCAGCTACGCGTGTCGGGGAGTCCGGAGCGCATGGTCGGCAGGGCCTCCTGCAATGGGGAGAACGTGGGCGTCGCCCTGGGGAAAGCGGCTGCCAAGGCGGCGACTTGGCGGGGGGACGTTGCGTTCTCCGGCCTCTCGCTGGCTGCGCTTTCTGGTCTCCCCGCTCATCTCCTGCAAGGACACCCCATGCCCGAGGGCGGCGAGCTCCGCCTGTCCGGGACGCTGGGAGGCGTGGCCTGTGATCTGGCCACTTGGGCTCCCCTGATCACCAGCGCCGCCAGCGCCGGGCAGCTTGAGCTGCGCACAGCGGAGTTCGGGCTTGTCCTCAACGGGGAAGGACTGGCCGGCGAGGCCGCTGTGTCAGGCAAGGGCCGTGGCTTGCGGACGGCGCTGCCGGATGCGGGCACGGTGGGGGGCACCGCCGATTTCTCCGTGAAAATCAAGGGCAGCCCGGCAGCCCTGTCTGGCAGCGCCGATTTCGTGCTGGCCGATGCCCGTTGGCAGCAGGGGGACGTGGCGTTCGCCGCAGACAATGTGCGGACCGTGGTGAGTTGCGTGGACCTCCCGGCGGCGCTGGCCCTTTCGTTGGTCGGCGACCCGCTGGGAACACGCAATACCAAGAGCGCAGCGAAGGCGTCGGCCTCGCTCGCGGTGACTGGCGGCGAGTTGACGGGCGCGGGCTCGTTGAGTGGCATCTCGCTAAGTGGGGAGCCGGTGCGTTGGACTTCGCGCGATGGCTGGCGGACGGGGGAGGGCGGGTTGCGTTTCGAGGTGGGGGAAGCGAAGCTGCGTGGTCTCCATGTGCAGAAGGCAACCGGGAAAATCTCCCTGGCAGGTGCGGAACTCCAATGGGAAGCGGCATTGCCGTTGATTGGGCCGGGCGTGACGGCGCGGGTGGAGGGCAAGGGCGAGTTGTCCCCCAGGCTGTCCTTGCGTGGCTCGCTGACCGTGCCGGCGTTCACCATGTCCACCGACCAGGGGTGGGTACTGGGTCTGGGTGATCTCGGAGGCCTGGAGTTCTCCGCCAAGGTCGATGCTCGTGCCGATGTCGAATGGGTCGATGGACGGTTGGGGCTGGGCCTTGATCTGGGCTTGGGTGAGGGAAGATTCACGCTGCCGGAGGGTGCCGGCGAGGTGACGGGAGTGGCGACGCGCCTGGCCTTGGCGGTGCTGCCGGAGTTCCGCAGCCGGGCGCACCAGAAGCTGGCCTTCGCGAGCGCACGTGTGGGAGAGCTGGCCTTCGGCGAGGGCGAGGTGTTCTATCGGCTCGATGGGCCTCGATTGCTCTTCCTGGAGAGCGTGGTGGTCGGTTGGTGTGAAGGTGAGCTCGAAACCCACGCTCTGCGCTTTGATGCGGACAGGACGGACCTCGAGGGCACCATCTATGCGCGGGAGATCGATGTGGGCGAGTTTGCGCAGGTGTTCCCGGGCGTGAAGGGCACTGGGCAAGGACAGCTGTATGGTCGTCTTCCCGTCTTCCGCCGACAAGGACGCGTGGGCTATGGGGAGGGCTTCCTCTACTGCATCCCCGGCGAGCATGGTTTCCTGCAGCTGAGCGCCCTTGGTATGTTGGCACCTGTTCTGGTGTCGATGGGGCCTAGAGGCGGCGTGGTAGCGGACTCGCTCACGGACTTTGACTACAGTCTGTTCCGAGTGGACATCAGACCCAAGGGGCACGAGCAGGAAGGTATCCGCGTCCGGCTGGTTGGCGCGAAGGCCAATCAGAAGGACGCCCAGCCGGTGCATCTGGACGTGAACATCAACGGCGCCATCGTGGAAGCGCTGAACGTGGGAGTGAAGGTGGGGACGCTCAAACAGATCTTCGAGAACGCCGAGTGGCTGCAGCAAGCCCTGAAGACGCTTATTGAATAAGGTGGGCTATGGTGACGTCATGCAGACTGCGCGGCGAGACCAACCCAAACCAGGAGGCAATACCGTGTCGAGACTACTCCCATTGGCAGCGATGCTGGCCAGCCTGTTCGCAGGCTCGGGGTGCATCCGGATCAAGACGGACCCCATCCACGTGATTGTGGATGTCAATATTCGCGTTGAGAAGGAGCTGGGTGACTTCTTCGACGACCTCGACTCCGCCGACCCCACGATGAATTCAGAGAAGAAATAGACAGGAAAGGGAAAGACCATGCGCAGGCTAACCACCATTCTGTTCGTTGCCGTCGTTGCTGTCGGCCTTCATGCCACCGCCCAGGGGCTGGGCGAGATCAAGCAGCGGATGCAAAAGCGTCGGGCCTCGATCACGGTCCTGAAGACCGCCAAAGCGGTTGGCGAGGACAGCAACGGCTACCTCCATATCCTGGGCGAGGTCAAGGCCAAGGACAAGGCTGTCGTGGAGGCTGAGAACGCCGACCGTAAGCTAGTCTACGCCGCCGTCGCCGCGAAGACTGGGATTACTGCGGAGGCGGTGGGCAAGAGCCGGGCCAAGAAGATTGCTAAGTCTACCGCGCCGGGGGTGATGGTTCAGGCGCCGGACGGCACCTGGTACCAGAAGAAGTAGCGGCTCGCCGGCGGTCCCCCTCGGGGCGTTTTGCCTACCGAGGGGGCAAGTCAGGCGGGGTCGTCCACTCAGTTCCTCTCGGCTTGCTTCTCGCCGACTTGGCGGACCGTGACGTCCGCGAAGAACTTGTTCCCTTCCACCTTCCTCGTGCCGAGCGTGCCGCCCTTCTTGACCTCGACTTGGCAGGTGGGCCCCGACCGGTTGGTTTCGGTATACTCCAGGCGGATCTTGTAGTTGCCGTCGGGGGCGGGCTTCCCGTTCTTGTCGGTTCCGTCCCAGACGATCGTCAGAGGCTTGTGTTTGCGGAGCGTGGCACCGGTCACGGCGTCTGGTTTCTTCTTGCCGGTGGCCTTGCGCCAGCGTCCGAGCCTCTTGGCCTGTTTCTTGCCATAGATGGCGAGGGTTCTCACGTGCTGGTCTTTGGCGTCCACGACCCAGGCCGCCAAGACATGGCGGGGGGAGTACTTCCCTTTATAGGCTTGTGTCTGGAAGGACAGTTCGATGACGCCAAGGGGGAGTTTGGCGTCCTGAGCCAGCAGGGCGAGGGACAGGGCGACGAAGGTGAGAAGACAGTAGCGGGGCATGATGCACGTTCCTTGTGTGGCAGGTCTGACCATGGCAAGAGCAGACCCTATCCCATTGCTGCGGTTTCACCGGCTCACGGAGAATCTGCAAGCTGTGCGTCGAGCGCGAGCAAGGCTTCGGTGAGCTGGGTCGCGATGTCGTCGAAGGGGAGTTGCCCGATGATCATCGGGACGGTCTTGGCGGCATAGCCGTCGCCGCCGCCGCGTTCCCAGTCCGGCGCGTAGCCAATGCAGTCGTTGCAGAGCCCCAAGACGAGCGGGATGGGTGCTTGGGCGTGCTGGACCACGCGGTTCTTGATGGCCTGGAAGATCTCGAAGGGTGCGCCCAAGAGGGCGAGAGGGCCGATGCGGAGGCCCTGCACCTCGCTGGTTGGCTCCAGATTCTCGCCCTGGTCCACCTTCCGGATGAGGGAGCGGAGGGTGCCGGCATGGACCATGGCCATGCGAAGGTCGCGGTCCTCGTCACTGGCACCCGGCGCGTGCAGTGTGGCCTCGGCTTCCGCCAGCCATTCGGCCAGCGTCTCGCGGGGAATCTGGTTGCGGCGGAAGGCGATATCCTGCCGGACGAAGGCGAGGTCGTCGTCGGCCACTGGTTCCGCCTGGGCCATGCCGAATCGGACCGCCCGGGCATAGCGCGCAGCGATCACATCGAGGGCGAGCAGAGAATCCTGCTCGGACTTGTGCACGACGCAGCTGTTCACATCCCCTTGCGCGCCTTGGAGGAAGAGGCCGACGCTGCCGGGGTGTTCGCGCTCTAGCAGGTTGGTGGCCACCCCACAGTAATCGCCGTGGATGTACCGGTTCTCGGCGCAGCAGACCACCGGGTGGCAGCCGAAGGAGGAGACGAACCCGATGAGTTCGCCGTCGCGCTCGACGGTGACCACATGGCAGCGGGTGTCGGTAAGCTCTGGCTTGGCGGGGCGCCAGGCTTCGTCCAGGACCGCCTCCAGTGGCGGGGAGTCCCGGTCGTATTCGCGGTTCAGCCCGACCCCCTCGCAGGGAACGCAGGCGTGGCGGAGCGTGGCCTCGCCCAGGGCCTGGATGGCGCGGGTGCAGGCGTCGGCGATGCGCCCGGGCAGCAGCTCCAGATAGGGTGGGTCGTGACGTCCCCAGCCGCCCAGGGGGCGGACGGCTGGGCCGCTGTGCGTGTGCGTGCAACTGATCAGGATGGCATCGGGGGAGATAGTGCAACCGGCGGTGACCAACTCGCGCACCCGCTGGGTGACGGCGAGGGACACCCCAACCAGGTCGCAGTTGACGACCACGGCGGTCCGAGCGCCGTTGGCAACCGCCATGGCGCGGGCCCAGAGGCGATCCCGCACGCCTATCGACACTCGGTTACGGAACGGTCCGAAACCACAGAGATCGACGCCGATGCGGGGGGTGATGTCGGTCTTCGCGAAGCCAAACTGCATGGTTCATTCCCTCTCGTTCGGGTTCTGGATCTCCACGTCGGGGAGATCGGCCAGTCGAATGGTTGTGCCGTTGTCGTCGATTGATTGCATGGCCCCGAGGATCATGCGACTGGCCTCCATGCCGTGCCAGCCGGAGACGACGGGAGCCGCGCCGCGCGCGAAGGCGGCCATGTCCTGAATCAGGCGTCGGTCAGCCCCGAAGTGGGACGTCTCAAAGGCCTCCGCCTTGCAGACGATGGTCTCGTGGCGATGCTCCCCGTAGTCGGTCACCAGGTCGATGCTGCCGCGCAGGCGGGTGAGGATCAGGCGGCCTTTGGTGCCGACCACCTCGAAGGTCTCCTCATCGTCCGATCGTGGCCCGTAGATGTTGTAGAACAACGTCGCCACGATGCCGTTGGCATACTGGAAATGGACGGAGGCATGGTCGAAGATGTCGGCCCCGGCCTTGAACACGCAGTTGTCCTTGCGCTTCATGGGGTCGGTCTCGCTGGCGAAGGTCTGATCGACCGCACCGCGGGCCTGGTCTTGGGTTTCGGGGCGCGTGGTCCAGGCGCGATAGGGGCATGCCCCGTCCTCGCAGGCGGCGCAGAACTCCGGCGCGTCGGGTTTTGGCTGGAACAGATTGCGGCCACCGAAGGCATTCGTCTGCACGGCGCGGGACTGGGCGAACCAGTTGAAGACGTCGGTGTAGTGGGAGCCCTTGTCGTTGAGCGCGCCGCCGGAATGGGCGCGTGAGCGATGCCAGGTCTGGAAGTAGTGGGTGTAGGGCAGCACGCCGCGCATGAGCATCATCTTCACGTCGCCGACGACCCCGTCCGCGACCAGTTCGTGCAGCTTCCGCCACGGCTCCTCATAGCGCCGAGTGAATCCCATGATCATCGGGTTTCCCGTGTCCCGCTCAGCCTCGCAGATGGCGATGGCATCCTCGATGGTGTGGGCGATGGGCTTGTCGAGATAGACCTTCCTGCCGGACTGCAAAGCGGGGATTGCGGCCTCGCGATGGGCAGCGGTGGGGGTGGTAATGACGATGAGATCCACCTTCTCGTCATCGATCAGGGCCAGGGGATCCTGATAGAGGGTGGGCGAGAAGGACACGCCTTGCGGCGCGGCGCGCTCATTGATCTGCGCCAGGGCCACCTGCATGCGATCGGCGCTGCGGTCGCAGAGCGCCGTGATCGTGATGTCCAGCTCGCGGCATTGCTCGGCAGTCTGGCAGCCGATGCAGCTGGTGCCACGATTGCCGGTGCGGATGATGCCAACTCGGATGGGGTTGCCCACGCTGTTCTCCTGCCTTGCCTGGGGGACTGGGACCAGTGTGCGCAACTATACACCCCAGCCCCGAACTGCAAGTTGGGGGGACCGGGCAATGGACCGGGATGTGCGCTATGTTCCGTATGTTTGTCCGGGCGTCTCTCCCCAATCGCAGCTCAGCTTGGTGACCACCCATGAAATGCATCCACTCGTTTGTCGCGTACCGCCTCTCACTGGTTGCGCTGATGCTGGGTCTTGTGTTCCAGGCCGATGCGGCGGGTGAGAGGAAGACGCAGCTGAAGGGCGTCCAGACGCTCGTGGCGCGCAGTCTGGAGGAGTGCGACGACCCGCAGGAACGCGCCATGATTCAGCGTATGCTCTTCTCGCTCTTTCCCGAGGAACTGCGGCGGGCGGAGGCGATGCTGCGCCGCAACCGTGAGGAAGCGGAGGAGATTGTGGGTGAAGCCGTCGATCAGGCTTGGGAACTGCGTGAGTTGCAGGAAGACAACCCCGGCAGGTACGAGACTGCGGTCAGACTGCGGCAGCTCAACAACCAGGCTGCGCTTCTGGGGCGCAAAGTCGCTGGCACCAAGGGCGCGGAGCAGGCCGCCCTGCTGGCGCAGCTCAAGAAGAACCTGGCAGCCTTCTTCGATCTGAAGCAGGAGCAGATGAAGCGCAACGCCGCCGACATGAAGGCCGAGCTTCAGCACCTGGAGGGTCAGATCCGCCGCCGCGGTCAGCGCCGCGAGGCGTTGGTGGAACGGCGGCTTCGCCAACTCGTCGATGGCGACCTGGAGTGGTGAAGGCGCTTCTTCGCTAGGGCGTCGCACCCCGTGTCGGAAGCCGGTTGCCGGTCGTTGGTGCAGGTGCTCCGGCCCCGGTGCCTGGCCTGCCGTTGGCGGGTGCGGGCGCCGTTGTTCCCTGTCCCGTTGGCGCCGCTGGGGTGCCCGTCCTGGCCGGTGCGACCGTCGGCGCGAAGAGGATCTCGGAAACCGTGGGCACGAGGTCCCCCCCCTTCACCCTTGCGGCATCGAGGCCGACCTCGATCAACGCGGTGTGTTCCCCGGGGCCGGAGAAGACTTCGCACTTGGCGGATTCCGCCGTCAGCATGGGCGCGTGCTTGCGCCGTACTTCCTTGCTTGGCGGCGTTGGGCTCTCCGGATCGCGCGTCAGGCGGACGTCCTGCTTGATTTCACCGTCTGGAGCGGCAACCAGGGACCGCGCGATCTGGCTTAGGCGCGAGCGTCCAAAACGAAGGGTGAACCAGCGCGCGCTGGCCACATTCGAGGTCAGGGCGAGAATCAGGCTGAACCAGATGACGGCGGATCGGCTCATGGTGCGCTCGGTATGGTTGTGGTTCCAGGACTGGAGCGGGCGGCAGGAACTCGGGTGCCGGGTGTCATCGAGCCTTTGCCCTTGCTTTGGTTAATCTATCTTGACTTCGCAGTTCTGCACGGCGGATTGCTGGATGCCTAGGAGCACCTTGGTCATGACCAGGCCGTCCTCGCCGGGGACCAGGCACTCGTCGCCGTGCAGCAGGCAGTCAACGAACGTCGGCTTGGGCTGTGCCCCGGTGCCTGCGAACCCGTCCCCGGAACTTCTCACGATCACTTCCCGGCGAGTTCCGCGATCTCTGCGGGCCCAAGGACCCGCCGGTAGACGCGAACGCCGTCGAGAGCGCCCCGGAAGCGAGCGCGATCCATCCCCGCCCTGTGGGCCCCGACCGTGATCGAGCTCCCGGGGTTGATGAAGCCACGACGCTCCAGAGTGGCCACTTCCGTGCCGTTGACATACAGGCGCATGAGCTTGTTGTCGAAGGTTGCGGCCACATGCGACCATTTGTTCAACGGGAGTGGTTCGGGCCCCCGCAGGCCATGGCTCCATTGCTCCTGGGGGACCTGCCAGGCCGGGTGCCCGCCCCCGAGACCCAGGCGGTACCCTTCCGTGCCACGGCCCACGGTGTTGAGCATCCAGCGGTCGCTCTGGTTCGCCTCGGTGGGCCGGCACCAGAGGGAGACGGTCACGCCGCCGGGGTGGAAGAAGGGGGCCGGAGCGGGGGCCACCGCGCCGCCGGCTCCGCATTGCAGGACCTTGCCGCCCCGTCCGTCCGTGAGCGAGATGTCCTCGGCCTTGAGTCGGTAGTCGTTTCCGGAGGAGTCCGGGAAATGCCCCTTCTCGACGGTCTCGAACTCCCAGCACGCCAGCAGATCGCCCGTGATGCGGACCGGTTGCCAGGGCATGCGCTCCCCGTAGCCGGCCCGGACCTCTTCGTACCGCTTCTGCGGTGGCGCCATCCCGAGATCCTCGGGAATGACGTCGGTCATGGCCTCGGGTGCCCAACTGGTGCAGAACACCCGCTTGATCGCGTTGACAAAGGTGAACCCGGTGCCCGTCGTGGGCTCGATGTAGTGGCCCTCGCCAAACTCGGTCCAGTTGTCGAAGACGACCAGCTTGCGGTCCCAGCGGTCTCTGGGCTTGGCATCGACCAATTCCTTGGCTTGGCGGCAGGCGACCTCGAAGTTCTCCGCCTTCGGGTCCTTGATGTAGCTTCCCCTGCCGCGCTTGATCCGCTCCCAGCCGCGATCATCCCGGCCCATGACCACGTTCGGGATGTCGGGCGTGTCGCCGGTGCTGGCGTCCCGATCCAGCCAGGTCTGTTTGTAGCGGCTCAGGACATCTGCGTGGTCGCGGTAGGCCAGACCGGCGGGATCCAGGCCGACCGGCTTCGCGCCGGTGCTCAGGTTGTAGCCGGAGACCGCATCCCAGCCGCTCTCGGCGATCTGCTTGCCGAGGTCCGGATTGCGCCCGTCCATGCAGGCGATGATGCGCAGACCGTCGAAGCCTGCCTTCCGGCACTGCTCGCGCATCTTCTCCAAGGCGGTTTTGGTCTTCGCCGGCCCGCCCAGTTCAGAGATCAGCACCTGCGGCTTCCAGACGAAGAGGACGGGCTGATTGTCGGTCTTCAGGTAGGAGGAGTGGGTGAAGTAGTTCTTGACCCAGAACGGCAGCAGGTTCTCAAGCAGGTCGGCTTCGTCCTTGATGCCCTTCGCGCAGCCATTCTCCCACATGAGGGTGAAGTTGAACATGCCGCGGTACTTGGCGTTGAAGAGGCCGTCGTGGATGGCGTGGCCGAGATTGTGCTCGATCTCGGGCTCGTAGTGTTTCCGGTACCAGCAGTAAATGAAGCCATTGACGCCGTGTTCGAGGGCGTATTTGATGTGCCAATCGGCGACCTCGGGGGTGCCCTCGTCGTACCAGCCGATGGCTGGCCGGCGTTCGGGCCAGGGCTCGATCTTCTTCCAGCCGTAATGCGTGCCTTCCTTCCAGAGCGCGCAGTAATGCATCAGGTTGGTGTAGTCGGTCTTGGCCGGCTGCGGCTTGGGCACGTAGTCAGTGGCGGGCAACTCCGGGAGTGGCTCAATCACAAGGTCGAGGTCCTTGGCGAACGTCTTCGATCCCTTCGCCGAGACCTCCAGGCGCACCGTGTACGTGCCGGGTCGCTTGGCCTTGACCCGCCACGTGCCCATGTCGAAATCATCCATGCCCAAGTATGGGACTGTCCGCTTGTTCCTGCCGAGAATCCGGATGCCCTTGGGGGCGGACAGCTTGGCGGCGATCCCCTCGGCCTCGCCACCGACGTTCTGGATGCCCGCGACCACGGTCTCCTCGCGGCCTGGACGCAGCTTGGCGCGCCCGGCCGCCAGGGAGCGGATGTAGAACGAAGGAGTCCCCACCGGGCGATCAGCCAGGGTGAGTTGGCGAAGGGTGATCGTGCCCTTGCCCCCGGAGAAGCTCAGGGCCAGCCGCCGCA
>JABGQJ010001049.1 GCA_018648945.1 Victivallales bacterium | reverse complement strand
CTCAACGCGCACGTCCTCGTCGTACTCCCCCTTCATTACGGTCGAGCCGTCCTTGTTCGGAAACCGGCGGTGGAAGATGCGCTTGCCATCCACCAGGACCGCCAATTCCGCGCCGTTCGACGCGGAATTCACATGCACGGTCAGGGCCGCACCCTCCCCCAGTTCCGCCATGATGCGGCACGGTACGCGCATCTTCCGCTTTTCTTCACCATGCAGGAACACGTGGAGAGCGCCCTGCCCTGCTTCGGGGCTGTCCAGCGCCACCTCGCCGCCTGTCTTCTGCCCCCAGGTGCCGACGCACGCGAGTTTGGCGGCGAACGGTTTGCCGGGCTTGGTCGGTCCCAACAGGCGTTTCCCAGACGGCTTTGGCAGCCGCACCGGCGCCCATTCCGCCCCGCCGAATCCTGTTCCCTCCAGGAACTTGGCAAGGGGGAGCCAGAGCTTTGCATGGATCTTCTCGGCGTGCATCTTCTCCCACCACCAGGGCATGCTCGTGCCCGAGGTCCCTGCCATGATGCCACCCCAGACCGCCTGCTGCAGACCGCGCAAATGGGGGTCGATCTCGGGCTCCCAGCCCTTGCCGCTGGTGCCGTACTCGGAGATGGAGACCGGCTTGCCGTAGCTCCGGGTGAAGCGCGTGGCCACATCCTCGGCCATCGCCGCCGGGTGCCGGTAGTGCCCGGCCCAGTTCAGGTACAGATGCCAGTTGGCATAGTCCATAGAGTCCAGTTTCCACATGGGCCGGTGTTCGCCCTTGGACCCAAAGCTGGTGGTCCGGGGATGCTGATATGGGTCGTTCTCTGCCAGCCACCGGGCCATCTGGTCGTGCCAGGCGACCACATCCCGAGGTTTGAGGAACCGGAAGACATTGTTGATCTCGTTGAAGAACTGCCACGACATCAGGCTGGGATAGGCAGCATAGCGTCCCACCATGTAGCGCAACCGTTTGCGGTACAGTTCCAGCGCCTCGGGATGGGTGAAGAACTCGTTCTGGCTGGCGCAGGGGCCGCCGTTGGCCTGGTTGTAGGCGTGTTTGGGCCACCAGTTGTTCGCGCCCCACATGTCGGGCTTCACGTTGAAGATCCCGTGGTAGTCCAGACAGAGCATAATGGCGATGCCCTTGTCAGCCGCCAGTTGCATCGTGTAGTCCAGCTGCCACGCCTTCTCCTGGTTGTAGTTCAAGCGCTCCTCCTTCACGATCTCGACGCCGAAGGCCCAGGGGCACATCCAGAGGCGCGTGTAGTTCATCCCACTCGGGCCGTAGTCCGCAAACCACGTGTCAAAGTCGAAGGTCCCAAGCTTGCCGTGCCAGCAGCAGCATTCGCCCAGCAGAGGCAGCGGCTGGCCATCGTCAGTCATGAAGTAGCGCTTGTTCTTGGGCTCCACACGCACAAAACCCCGAGCCCCAACCGCCTTCTCGCCGACCACGAGCGTGCCGCTGCCAATCACCTGCACGTTCTTGCCACGCATCGCTGCCAGCCGATAGCGGTGAGCCCCCGGCCCGACTGGCGTCCAGCGAACCCGCCACGTCCCCTCCTCTGCCTTGGTCAGCACCTCCTCCTTGCCCTTCAGTTCCCGCGTGTAGTTCTGGTGCCAGAAGGCGGGCAGGCGGATTTCGCGCCCGCTTGGGCCAGTGAACACCGCATCGAGCGCCAACAGGTCCGGGTCGTAGGGGTTCTTGCTGGTCGGGCCACCCCGGACCACGAACTCGCTCATGCTCCAGACCCGGTGCGCATCCTGCACCGGCACCAGTTCAGCAGTAGCCGCAGTACGGGCAAGCATGACTCCTCCAACGAGCAGAAGGGACAACGGGTGGCGATTCAAGGTGCATCTCCGAACGCTGGAATCCTGGCCTGGCACACGGGCAGTGCGGAATGTGCCCCGCACACATATACCGGCTTGTCGGCATCTCCGCAACCATTGCGTTCGCCCGTGGCCCAGCCTATTGTTCCCCGGTCACACTCCCAAGTCAACCAGGAACCCAACCATGCGCTTCCTCGACGAAAAACGAGGGTTGCACCCCTTCAAGCTTCAGGCCGGCAGTCGGTCGCACATTTTCGTCTTTACCGTGGACATGATTCCCCCCGAGTTCCACCGTGACCCGAGCCCCTGTCGGCACGCCATGCACATGCCCGCCTGGGATGGCCTGCGCGCCGATGCCGTTGACTACCGCAACGCCTTTTCCGTCTCCCCGCTCTGTGGCCCGAGCCGGGCCTCCCTCTTCACGGGACGCTATCCCTACATCTTTGTCAACGAGGAACGCGCCCATGACGGCACGGAGGTCGGGTTGCGCGCCGACGACCCGATCTACCCCGACTATCTCAAGGCCATTGGCTACCGGCTCGGCCATGTCGGCAAGAGCCATATCGGGACGGAAGCCTTCACGCGTGTCTTCGGCGAGAGTTGCAGCCCTTGGAACCGCTGGGCACCCCCC
>JABGQJ010001048.1 GCA_018648945.1 Victivallales bacterium | reverse complement strand
TGGGGCTGTTGCGGATTGGCGCGCATATAGAGTTGCGAGGCTGGCCGTTCGCCTTTGCCGGTCAGGAACACCGCCGCCAGGCTGACCCCCTCAACCTGCTTCGGGATCGCCTCGCCAAAGCCCATCAGGTCCAGGAGGGTGGGATAGATGTCTGGCGTGGACAGGAGCAGGTCGTCGCGGCGTGGCTTGATCTTGCCCTTCCAGCGCACCAGGAAGGGGATGCGCATGGACTCCTCGAAGCGGTTGTTCTTCGTCTGCTTCTCGTGGATTCCCAGGCAATCCCCGTGGTCGGAGGTGAAGACAATGATGGTGTCCTCGCCCAGCCCGGCGTCGTCGATGGCCTTCACGATGCGCCCGAACTGGTCGTCTACCCCCGTGACGCCCGAAAAGTAGTTCTTCACGTGTCTGCGGTAGTGCTTGCCCCAACGGGTGTCCGCAGCGGGCACGTTCGGGCGGTTGCACAGCTGCTCGACGGGCGTGTCCTTGTACAACTCTTTGTAGCGGTCCGGCACCAGATGGTAGGGCATGTGCGGTGGATTCATGGAGACGACGAGGGCGAACGGTCGGTCGGGCTTGCGGTAGGCGCCGCCCTCGTTCCTGATGTACTTGATCGCGGTGTCCGCCTCGTGTTCGGGCCCCCACTGCTCGACGTACTTGAAGCCATCGCGCGTGGCCTTGGTGCTCCAGTACATGGGTTTGAGGTGGTGGTCGTACGTCCCGTAGGAGTACCAGAAGTCGAAGCCGTGTCGGCGATTCGGCGGACACCATTCGTTCCACTTCGTCTTGCCCCGGTTGTTGGCACAGTCGATGTAGGGCTTGCGCGGCGCGTCCAGATGCCACTTGCCGATGTAGCCAAGGCTATAGCCCTGATCGCTGAGCACGTCGGACCAGCAGCGGTCGGCTTCCTGAAGCTCGCAGTTGTTGTCCGCCCACCGGTTGGTGCAGTTGGAGAGGACCCGATTCGAGTGCGGGTACCTGCCCGTCATGAACATGGCCCGGTAGGGACTGCAGACGGGGTACGTGCTCACCGCCTCGGGGAGGATCAACCCCTCGCGGGCCATGGCATCGAGGTTGGGCGTGATGACCGGATCCTCGTTGAGGATGCCGACCGCCTGTCCCCGCATCTCGTCGGGGAAGACGAAGACCAGATTCGGGTGTTTGCCGCCTGCGAGGGGAGGAGCCGCCGAGGCCCCGGCTGCAACCAGCGCAGTGCTGGCGGCGGTCTTGAGGAAGTCGCGTCGACGCAGATTCTGGCTCACGTTTGGCTGCCCTTTGGTGGTCTTCGCACCAGATCCGCTCACCGACTACACTAGCGTGGTCTCGCGGAAGGTCTAGCCTGATTGAGGCTGCCCACCCGCCTACTCCACCTGGGCCGAGAACGTTCGGAGCCACGCCTCGATGCCCTCTTCCGGGACGTTGAGCGGGCGTCGCGTCATGGCCTGTTCAGGGTATCCCCCGACCTCGGTCTGGCTGTCGATGATTCGCCCCTTCCGTTCCTTCAGGTCGGTGATGATACGCTGGTCAATGGCGTCTCGGTCCTTCGGGCGTGCGCCAACTTGCTGCACAACGTGGGCAAGGGTCTCTGCCGCCGGCAGGGCCTTGAGTCCCTCCAGCCAGATGGGGGGCTTGTCGAGCACGACGACCTGCTTCCCCTGCGTCATGGCGACGGCCTTTCCTTGGCGATCGAGGGCGATGTTGTCCTTCAGGTACACATCGCCCTGCCGGGTGACCAACCCGAGAGAGGGCTTCGTGTCCGGCCCGTGGAGCAGCACGTTCCCGACCACGGAAATCCGACAATTGGCCGGCTTGCGGGTGGTGACCCGCCACTCGCGTTCCGACCAGCTCATCTGGACTGCCCTGGTCCCGGGGTTGTAGATGACGTTGTTCACCACCACCCCAGTGGCATGGGCTTTGAAGAATGGGTTGCGCTCCACATTGTGGGCGTAGAGGTTGCCGACGATGGAGATCCCCTGGCAGCAGTCGTGGATGAGCGTCCCTTTGGAGTGCCGTCCCTTCTTGTGGGAGGAATCGTCCAGACCTTCGGCGATGATGCAGTTCCGAATGGTGATGGCATGGGCGGTCGCCCCCGGGCCTGCGGTACGCGAGCCCGAGGTACTCACATTCTCATCCACCGCCCAGGTCACGGAACAGTGCTCGATGAGGATGTTGTATGCTCTGCCGCTGTACGCGCTGATCCCATCTGGTTCCCAGCCGCTCTTCTTCGCTTTGCCGGCATCGCCCGGTCGTACCCGCAGGTGGCGGACGATGACGTCGTTCGTGCCGATCCCGAGGCTCCCGCGGATCAGGGTGATGCCAGGTGACGGTGCCGTCTCGCCAGCGATCGTGATAAATGGCTTCCGGATGCCGATCGATTTCATGTCCAGGTCGATCACGCCACCCACCTCGAACACCACGATCCGCGCCCCGGTTGCATCCA
>JABGQJ010001047.1 GCA_018648945.1 Victivallales bacterium | reverse complement strand
AGGGTCAAGGCGAAGGTCAGGGTCAAGGCGAAGGTCAGGGTCAAGGCGAAGGTCAGGGTCAAGGCGAAGGCGAAGGGCAGGGCCAAGGCGAGGGTGAGGGTCAAGGTCAAGGCGAAGGCGAAGGCGAAGGCCAGGGCCAAGGTCAAGGTGAGGGCGAAGGTGAAGGGCAAGGCCAGGGCCAAGGCCAAGGTGAGGGGCAGGGCCAAGGCCAAGGCCAAGGTGAAGGCGGCGCGGGCCAGGGCCAGGGGCCAGGCGGCGCGGGCCAGGCTGACACTTCATCCGAGGATCAGGGCCCGCCACGTTCTGATTTGGAGGGGGTTGATGAGTCGCTGCGCCGGGCTGCATCTGTGGACGGCGTCGATGCTCCCGAGGAGCGAGGCGAGATCAAGCGGGCCACGGAAGGCGGGGAATACGAGGCCGGGAACGGCAGTACCCCTGAACGTGGGTCTCGAGGAACACGCGAGGGAGCGGCAGCGGGGCTGCCGCAGAAGCCCGAGGAGGATGCTCCCGATCCGGACGATGGGTCGAGCACCCGGATCACGGCCGAGGACATTCACAGCGACGCCAAGGATCCCGATGCCAATGTGGACCTGGATCTCAAGGGTGCCGGGGGGCCTGGTGCCCGGCGGGCCCTGTCGGATAGCGCCGTGGAGAAAGCGATCCGCGCCCACGCGGAGGCCATGCGCAGGCTTACCGGTGCGGAGAAGGCAGCCACCCGCGAGTATTACCGGCGGCTCAAGGATATCCAATAGCGCTTCTGTGCGTCGCCCTCGCCCATCGATCATGCGAACAGGAGATCTCCGGACATGGTTCAGCATTTCATCGCCGGCGCCGCTGGCGCCGACATCACGCCCTCCGTGGGTGTGGACCTTACGGGATTCGGCGGTCGCTCTGGGCCATCGACATCGGTCCATGACGACCTCGCTGCCCGGGTTCTCTACCTGAGTGACGGCGAGCAGGGCGCGTTCATCGTGTCGTTGGATATCATCGGTCTCGGGCGTGACGAGTCTCTGGCTTTGCGTTCGCGGGTTGCCGAGGTGGGGGGTGTCGATGCCGGGGCCGTGGTCGTGGCCTGCAGCCACACCCATTCCGGTCCAGCCACTCACTGCATCAGGTTCCTGGGCGTGCCTGACGAAGCCTACCTGACTCAGCTGGCCGATGCGGTGGTGGACTGTGCCCGCCAGGCTGTTGCCGCCGCCACTCCCGCCCAGATGGGTTGGGGTTGTGCCGCGCAGGGAGTCGGCATCAACCGTCGGCAACAGCGAGGGAAGAGCATGCAGATCGGGGTCAATCAGGACGGCCCCGTGGACTCTGGCATCCACGTGCTTCGGGTAGAGAATCTGGCAGGCTCCCCGGTCGCCCACTTGTTCTGTCACGCCGCCCACGCGGTCACTCTTGGTGGAGACAGTCTCGCGATCAGTGCCGACTGGCCGGGGTACGCGCGCCGCGCCATCGAGTCGGTGGCCGGTGGGCAGGCACTGTTCCTGCAGGGATGCTGCGGCAACATCAACTGCCATGAGCGCAACACGTTCACTGCCGCCGAGAACCAAGGCCATGCCGTGGCTGAGGCCGTCTTGCATGCTGTCAGTGGTGCCCTCCGCCCCGAAGTGTCTCTGGCCACTGCCAGCGAGCTCCTCGAACTCCCTCTGCTGCCGCCGCCATCTCCCGAGCAATGCGCCCAGCTCCTGGCCAATGCCGAGAGTGCCCGCGCCGAACTCCTCCCCGACGCCAATCGCGGTCACCGCTGGATGGCCGATGCACACGTGGCTTGGGCGGAGGAACTGTCCCGCCTTGGCGACGGCGTTCGCACGATGCCCTACGAAGTCCAGGCACTGCGGGTTGGCGATGGCGTGCTTGTGGTCCTGCCCGGCGAGGTCTTCATCGAGTACGCTCTCCAGATCGCCGCCGCGAGTCCCTTTGCGGCGACCACGGTTGCGGCCTACGCCAGCGATTGCCCCAGCTACATCCCGACCGCCGCCGCCTATGCCGAAGGCGGCTACGAAGTGGACAACGCCATTCGCTACTACGGCACCACCATGCCCACGCCCGACATGGAGTCCCGCATCCTCGCCGCCACCGTCCGGCTACTCGCCCGACTCGGCAGCTAGCGCTCGACCCTCCGGGATTCAGGCCGGCTGCCCCGCCAGAAAGGCCAACGAGACGGAGCGTTGTCTCTTGCCGGGAGCAGCTCCCGGAACTCGACGGACAGCCACAGGCGGACACGCATTCCACGCTGTTACTGGAGATGGAATTCTGCTGTGTGCCAGCGTGCTTTGGAGTTGGTCGAGAATGCATGGGTACCACCGCCTTCGCTCGCTTCATCGTTCTCGCCGGCGGAGACGACGGCCGCGTCCAACTCATACCGACCAGCGGGCCATCCCTCCTGGGGCCTACTGAGGCTGAACGCGACATGCTGCTCACCACCAACCGCCAGGATGGC
>JABGQJ010001046.1 GCA_018648945.1 Victivallales bacterium | reverse complement strand
CTTCGGCGGGCAGGTGACCAGATGGGACCCCGCCAAACACTGGGACCACCTGGACGAGTTCCACGAACGCTACAACATCACCCATGGCATCCAGTCGGCTCAGCATTTCGGGATCGATCTGGACATTGGGTTGAGCCTGGGTTTCGGCGGGTTGCTGGACCGCATCCGTGCGTGCAGGGCCGAGAGCCTGGACCCCGACGAGGAGTTCTATGGTGCCCTTGAAGATGTGGTTCTGGGCATGCAGCAGTGGATTCGGAATCATGTGGACGCAGCCCGTGAGCTTGCGGAGAAGGAGTCGAATCCCGCACTCCGCCAGAACCTGCTGGACCTGGCCGAGATCAACGCAGCCCTGGTCACCGAGCCGCCCGCGAGTTTCCGCCAAGCCTGCCAATGGGTGGCCTGGTATCAGATGGTGGCCCGCATGTACAACGGGAGCGGCGCGGTGGGCCGTCTCGATCAGTGTTTCTACCCCTACTACCAGCGCGATATGGCTGCCGGTCTCTTTACGGACGAGGACGCCATTCTGCACCTGGCCTGCTTGAACCTCACCGACCCGCAGTACTACCAGATCGGGGGAATAGACGAACACGGCAACGACGCCACCAACCCCCTCTCCTTCCTGGTTCTCGAAGCAGCGCGACGCCTCCGCATTCCGGCCAACATCTCCATGGGGGTCCATCAGGCGATGGACCCGAAACTGATGCGGCTGGCCTCCGAGATGCTCTTCAAGGACAAGCAGGGCATTCCCCGGTTCTTTGGCCCGGAGAATGTCGCCCAAGGCTACGCGCGGAATGGCGTGCCGCTGGAGCTCGCCCGGCAGCGCTCGCAGGTGGGGTGCCACTGGACCTGCCTACCCGGGCGGGAGTATTCCCTGAGCGACGTGATCAAAATCAACTTCGCGAAGGTCTTCGGCGCGGCGTTCGACGACATGATGGCGGCGGCGGACACGCCCCCCTCGGTCGAGCTCCTCTGGCAGGGCTTCGACCAGCATCTCGGCAAGGCGGTCGAGGTCGTGGCCGAGGGGGTCGACCTGCACATGGAGTACTTGCACCGCTACGCGCCGGAGCTCGTCCTGGACCTGCTGTGCCACGGGCCAGTTGAGAAGGGAGTCGACGCCACCCATGGCTCGCTGGAATACAACACCGTATGCGTGGACGGCTCTGCCCTGGCCACAGCGGCCGATTCCTTCGCCGCGCTTGAGCAACGCGTGGAGTCCGAAGCGAAGCTGACCTGGCAGGAGGTGGCGGATGCGCTGGAGCGTGACTTCGAAGACGCCGCGCGAGTGCAAGCCCTGCTCGGCAGTGTGCCATCCTACGGGCGCGGCCTGACGCGCGGTGATTTCTGGGCCGAGAAGATCAGCGCGCGGTTCACGGAGTTGGTCGTGCAAGACCTCACTCCCGGCGGCTTCCCCATGGTGCCTGGGCTGTTCTCGTGGGCAAGCACCATCCCCATGGGCAGGAAGACCGGGGCCACGCCCAATGGCCGCCGCGAGGGCACGCCGATCTCCTTCGGGGCCAACCCGGACAACGGCTTCCGCAAGGGCGGACCTGTGACGCCAACCAGCATGTCCAACGCCATCGCCGCGGTGCAACCGGGCTACGGCAATGCGGCCCCCATGCAACTCGACGTCGATCCTGGGCTGGTGGCGGACGACGACGGCATCCGCAACATCGAGGCCGTGATCCGTGGGCATTTCGAGCTCGGCGGCACGCTGGTCAACGCAAATGTGCTCGACAAGGACATGATCCGCGACGCCTGCGAGAATCCGGCAAAGTACCCGGACCTGGTGGTCCGCGTCACCGGCTTCTCCGCCTACTTTGCCAGCCTCTCGCCGGAGTTCCGCAAGCTCGTCCACGACCGCATCGTCAACATGGCGGGCGACGCATGAGCCTGGTGCGGACACAGTGGTTCAAGTGGCCCGCACTTCGTTTGCTGGCGATGACCTGTCTGTCCCTTGGTTGGAGTTGCGCGATGGGTGCTGAGCAGGTAAGTCTGGCCAATGAGACGTTGCAGGTGATCCTCTCCTTGCCATCCGGCCTGCTGACGATCACCGACCTGCGCAGCGGCACGGTATGGCGACAGGATCTACCAACCCGGATGGCCCGGAGCGGCAGCAAGTGGGGGGCCGTAGCCACCCAGCCCGTTCCCGACCGGAAGCGCATCCGGCTCCAGGACGCCAGGGTCGATGGCGACACGATCCGCGCCACGGCAACCTGGCGGAAGCACCCGTTTCACATCGCGTTTCGGTTGGTGGCAGAGACGCCTCAGCTCTCGGTCACCATCGACACGCCGGACCGCGCCGCGCAACTGCCGTGGAAGCCCGATTGGACGGGCACCATGCTCATGACCTACCCGTATGCCTTTCAGAACGACGTCGCGGGCCCGGACGCGGTGGTGCCCATCGACGAGGGGGTCATCTACTCCACGCGCGAAGTCGATC
>JABGQJ010001045.1 GCA_018648945.1 Victivallales bacterium | reverse complement strand
GGCCTCTGCGGCATCGGCCGAGAGCTTCGGCATGCCGTGGCTGAGAAGCACATTGTAGTAGCTGAAGAGCACGAAGGGCGCCTCGACGCCGCTCGCCCGCAAACGGCGGACCATGGCCAGGATGCCCTTCAGGTTCGTGCCGCTCGCCAGGGCGCGCTGACTGGCCTCCTGGATCGTGGGACCATCCGCCATGGGATCGGAGAAGGGCACGCCGATCTCCACCACGTCCGTGCCCGCAGCCACGATCTCGCGAATCAACGTCTCCGTAGCGGCCAGGTCGGGATCACCCGCGCTGACGAACATGACCAGGGCCTTGCGGCCATTCGTTCGGCACTTCTCAAAGGTCGTATCGATGCGATTCATGCGCCTATCCTCAATCCAGCTTGCCGGCGGCGCGCAGACGGACCCGCGCTTCGGCTACGTTTTCCATGTCCTTGTCACCCCGGCCCGACAGATTCACCACCACGATCTGGTCCGGCGACATCGTTGGCGCCCGGCGCATGGCTTCGGCCACCGCGTGGGCCGACTCCAGAGCGGGGATGATCCCTTCGGCGAGGCAGAGCAGATCGAAGGCCTTGATCGCCTCCGGATCGTCGATCACCGTATACTGCGCCCGCCCAATGTCGTTCAGGAAGGCGTGTTCCGGCCCGACCCCCGGATAGTCCAGACCGGCCGAGACGGAGTGGGTGAGCTGCACCTGGCCTTCGTCGTCCTGCATCAGGTACGTCTTGTTGCCATGCAACACGCCCACGTACCCCGCATTGATGCTGGCCGCGTGCCGTCCTGTGTCCATGCCATCGCCGCCGGCTTCGACACCGATCAGACCCACCCCCTCATCGTCCTGGAACCCGGCAAAGATGCCCATGGCATTGCTGCCGCCGCCGACGCAGGCGATGACCTCGTCCGGCAAGCGCCCTTCCTTCTCCAGAATCTGTCGTCTTGCTTCGGTACCGATCACGGCCTGGAAGCACTTGACCATCTCCGGGTAGGGATGGGGACCGGCCACGGTGCCGATCACGTAGAAGGTGTCGCGCACGGTGGCGACCCAGTTGCGCAGCGCCTCATTCATGGCGTCCTTGAGTGTGCCCTGGCCGCTGTCCACAGGCACGACGGTCGCCCCTAGGACCTCCATGCGCTGGACATTCGGGGCCTGCCGATGAATGTCCTCGGTGCCCATGAAGACCTCGCATTTGAGCCCGAGCAAGGCCGCGACCGTGGCCGTGGCCACGCCGTGCATCCCCGCGCCAGTCTCGGCGATCACCCGGGGCTTGCCCATGCGTTTGGCCAGAAGGGCCTGCCCCAACGTGTTGTTCACCTTGTGCGCGCCGGTGTGGTTCAGATCCTCGCGTTTGAGGTAGATCTTCGCGCCGCCGCAGTGGGCGGTCAGTCGCTCCGCGAAGTAGAGCGGCGACTCGCGCCCCACATAGTCGCGCAAGTACCCTTCGAAGGTTGCCTGGAAGGCCGGGTCGTCCTTGGCTTCCTGGAAGACCTTGGTCAGCTCGTGCAGGGCGGGCATCAGCGTTTCCGCCACGTACTGCCCACCGTAGATTCCGTAATGTCCATTGCCCATGGTCGCTAGATCCCCTATGCGTTCCTGGCGTTGCGTACAAACGCCCGAATCTTGTCGTGATCCTTGATCCCCGGGGCGGCTTCCACCCCACTGGCCACATCCACCGCGAAGGGGCGCACCTGACGCACCGCCTCGGCCACGTTCGCCGGATTCAGGCCACCGGCCAACACCGTCGTCCGCTGTCCCGCCAGTAGGGCCGCCAACTGCCAGTCGCACCGGCGCCCCGTGCCGCCATGCGCACCATCGCTGATCGAGTCCACCAGCACCGCCTCGCCCGGCAATGTCAGCGCTTGGCGCACCGCATCCTCATTGGCCAGACCCACCGCCCGCCAGGCGCGCGGCATGGCGGCCACCGTCTCGACAGGTTCATCGCCACAGAACTGGATCAGATCCAGCCCACCCACCGCGCAGGCCTCGATGGCGAACGCCGGCGAGGCATTCACCACCACCCCAACCTTGGTGGTTGAAGCGGGCAACAGGCGCGTCAGTTCGCGGATCTGCCGCGGCGAGACGTATCGCTTCGACTTCTCGTAGAGAATGAACCCCGCAAACTCGGCCTCGCACTCGGCTACGCAGCGGACATCCTCGGCCCGAGTCAGTCCACAGATTTTCACCTGCACACTCATGCCCTGGCCTCCTGGTACGAGGCCAGCAATTCTCGCAGCGCGGCACCGGGGCTCGCAGCCCGCATCAACGTTTCGCCGATCAGGAACCCATCCGCGCCTGCATCCACCAAGCGCGCCATGTCCTGGCCAGTCTTCACCCCGCTCTCGGCAATGCGCACATGTTCGGGAGGAATCTGATCCAGCATCCGTTCGGCCACGCCCAAATCCACCTTGAACGTCTTCAGATTCCGGCTGTTCACCCCAAC
>JABGQJ010001044.1 GCA_018648945.1 Victivallales bacterium | reverse complement strand
TGCTTGGGAACGCACGCTCAAGCCGCTCTCCGCCGAACGCATGGCGCAGCTGGATGCCGCACCGAGGGTGGCGCTCCCCGAGCAGTTCAGCCTTCGCGTCGGGGACCAACCGTTCGCCGAGTTTGCGACCGCGCACCAACGCGGCGATGCGGCCGCAGTGGCCCGGGTCCGGGCCACGTTCCGCCGGGCCGAAAGATGGGTGGCCATGCCGGACGCCGAACTGCGTGCGTTGATTGCGGTTTTCGACGCGCGCGGTCGCTACTCGTGCGCCTGCCCGATCCATCCGCTGCAGGTCCGCTACTACTCCGAATTCCGCTGGTCCATCGCTGAGCCCTGGCGGCTGTACTGCCCGGAGTGCCTGAAAGAGAAGCGGGAGTACAGCTACTACCCCAACCCGCGGTATCCTGACACGGGTGAGGGCTGCGCGCCGAGCGGCGTGGTCTGGCGTCAGGACCACGATGCAGCCTGGAGCAAGCGGAACCAGGGCATTCCCTGGCAGCAGTGGGACGGGCGGACCCACGGCTACATGTCGACGAGCCGCTTCTTCTTCAAGGGGAAGTGCCTCGACAATATCTACAACACGCTGGGTCGGTCGGCGCTGCCAGCGCTCGGGCAGGCCTACCAATTCGCCGCGGACCTCTTTCCTCCGGGGTCGCCCGAGAACAGGCGAGCGGCCGACTACGCACACAAAGCCAAGGTGTTGCTCCTGTGCATGGCCCGGGCGCATCTGGGGGACACGTATCTGCGTGACCTGTTCGGCATGGCCCAGGCCGAATACGAGACGCGCATGCGCAGCTTCCACAAGACTGGCGACGGTCGGGACTGGGCCTACCAGTTCTACCCGGGCTACCAGCTGAACCAGACCAAGGACTTACTCCCAGGCGACAGGGGCTGGAAGATGACCGCCATCACCACGATCTACCGTGGCACCTGGAACAGCAAGGCCGATACGGCGCGTCAGTGGCTAGACGCATTTGCCCTGATCGCCGACTCCTACACCCCAGTCGAGAGCCGCGTCAACATCCGCGAAATGACCCAACGGATGATCATCTCCTCAGCTGGCGACGCACAGAAGCTGTCCCGCGCGCCCGGCGGGCCGCGCCGGCTCAAGCGTGGCCTTCTCGAATACACGCTGCATCCCTACAACCTGAAGGCCGCTGGCGATAATCTGGCGCCGAGCACGCTACACCCAACCCTGAATCTGGGGCTTCTGTTGGACGATGAGCGCATCGTCGAGAACATGGCCCGCGAGGTCGATTTCTTCATGCTCAACCAGTTCACCGGCGACGGCATGGGGTATGAGGGATCTGCCTCCTACACGCCGTGGGGCATCACGGGTGTGATGAACCGACTTCAGGGCAGGACCGGTAGCTTCGACAAGGCCGCCCCGTGGTATGATCCAGCACATGACGCCCTGAACTGCTGGGCCATGCCATCGGTTGTGGATATGTGCGCCAAGCGCGAGATGTACAGTTTCCCGGATGGCAGTCGCATCCCATGGGAAGACTGTACGTCTGGCGGCAAGCGCCGCACGCAGTGGATGGTGAATGTGCTCAATGCCGGGGGGAAGCTGCCTGCCTGGGTCGAGCCCTTCGTCGAGACGGAGCGCGATGCAGCTGGGAAATGGCGCGTGGCCTACGTCCAGCCGCTGACCTTGCCGAACCACTTGCTGCACGAGAACCGCAAAGGCGTGCTTCGCACTGGCAAGGGCGCGGATCAGACCGTGCTGCATTTCGACTTCGGGAGGGTTGTGGGGCACTATCACTGCGCCCCGCTGTCCATCGGCATGTATGCCAAAGGGCACGAACTCGCCACCGACTTGGGGTACCTCGGCTCGACCCACTACCTGACCACTCACTGGATCAAGCGGTTCGCCTCCCACAACACCGTTCTCCTGCGCCGCAAGAATGGCGATCATGGTGGCATGAGCTCCCTGCGAGGGGATCTGCGCACCATGTTCGAGGGTAGTCCGAACGTGCAGGTCATGGACGCGTCCGAGGATGACGCGGCAGACTGGCGGGCCGGCGGGTTCGCGAAGCAGGGCGTGTACCAGCGCACTGTTGCCCTGGTCAATGTCGGTGACGATGCGTATGCAGTGGACCTGTTCCGGGTCCGCGGCGGGGCGACCCACGACTACTTCTTCCACGCGGCGGGGAGCACTCTCGAAGTCGATGGTGCGACTCTGGTGCCGGATTCTGCGCCTGAGAAGGACTTGTACGAATGGTCGGGTTTCTCGTTCGGTTGCGGTCCGAAGATGGGGCTGCGCAATATCCGCGAACTGCGTGCCGGTGCCGCAGATCCCGCCTGGACGGCAACTTGGCGCGATGTGACCGACTGGCGCCAGAAGAAGCCGAAGCGTGATGCGGATGCGGCGCTTCGACTCTGGATGACTGCCGGCCCCCAGACGCAACTCGTGGCTGGATCGGCACCGAACCAGCGCTAC
>JABGQJ010001043.1 GCA_018648945.1 Victivallales bacterium | reverse complement strand
CACCGATGGTACTCATATTCAGACGATTCTTCAGAGCGGCGCCTCGGCAATAGGAGGAGATCCTCAGAATCTCGGCAGGATCATCCCACGCGCCGTAAACGAAGCGGTGGTCCAACCCAATTTCCTTGCAGGCGCCGTGCATGACCAGGCCACCGACCGGACGCCAACCTTGGGAGCCGGGATTGGTCCACAGCAACTGGCCCTTGCCCGAGCCCGCAAAATCGCGCATGGCTGCGATCATATGCGAGGCCCAGATCCAGGTGCCGGAGAAGAGCACCACCGCGTCGATGTCGTCTTGCTTCTTGAAGTGCCCCAGGCACTCGCGGGCTTCAGCCTTGGTGGCCAGGACCGTGTCCCACTCCACCAGTTCCAGCCCCGCCTCACGCAGAGCGGCCTTGGCATTGGCGACGAGGGCGTCGTCGATAAACGGCGTGCCCATGGGATCTTCGAGACCGTCCTTGTGGACGCCGTAGACAATGAAACCAACTTTGGCGGTCAGCATGGGATGTCTCCTCGAGGCTGCGATATGAAAGAGGACTGGCTACAAACCCCGGACCATAGCGGTTCCCCCTCGCCTCGGCAACCAGCAGAGCGACCACTTGACCAGTTGATTTCTCCCCTTCGCCTCGCCACAGTACGGAGACTGTGAACTCTCCTTGGAGTTAGCCCCATGACTACCACTCGACGCGACTTCCTGCGCAGCTCGGCGCTCCTCGCCGGCACGGCAGCATTCAGCCCCCTAGCCGCCGCTCCTCCCGCCGGGAAACGCCGCAATGTACTCTTCATCGCCGTGGACGACCTGCGCCCCCAACTAGGGTGCTACGGTCGCGAGAAGATGAAGACGCCCAACATCGACGGCCTGGCGGCCCAGGGCACCCTGTTTCAGCGGGCCTACTGCCAACAGGCCGTGTGCAGCCCGTCGCGCACTTCACTGATGACCGGACTGCGCCCGGAGACCACCCGAGTCTATGATCTCCAGACCCACTTCCGGGGCATCCTGCCGGACACCGTGACCGTGGCCCAACACTTCAAGCAGAATGGCTACTTTGCCCAGGGCTTTGGCAAGATCTACCATGGCAGTCTCGACGACCCCGCCTCCTGGAGCGTCAAATCCTGGCGTCCCAGGGCGCCGGGCTACCTCAAGCCCGAGACGATCCAGGCGATGAACAAGCAGCGCCAGGAAATGAAGAAGGCTGGCTTGCTCAAGAAACGCAAAGGTGTCCTCGTACGCGATCCCAAGACCGGCGTCCCCCTCAAGCTCGCCAAACCCGGCCCGCGTGTCCGTGGACCCGCCTGGGAGAACCCAGTCTGCGGCGACAGCGACCTGCCCGATGGCAAGACCTGCGACGAGGTCATCCGCGTCATGGGTGAGGTGAAGGACAAGCCCTTCTTCCTCGCCTGTGGTTTCGTCAAGCCCCACCTCCCGTTCGTCGCCCCCAAGAGGTATTATGACCTCTACCCCAAGGGCAGCCTGGAAGTGGCGGACAACCCCTTCCCCCCAAAGGATGTCCCGAAGATCGCCCTGCACAGGTTCGGCGAAATGCGCAGCTACAGCGACATCCCCAACATCGGCCCGGTGGACGACGAACTGGCCCTGAAACTCATCCACGGCTACTACGCGGCCACCAGCTACATCGACGCCCTGGTCGGCAAGCTCCTCGCCGCCCTGAAGGCGAACGGCCTGGCCGAGAACACCGTCGTCATTCTCTGGGGCGACCACGGCTGGCAGTTGGGCGAGCATGGCCTGTGGTGCAAGCACAGCAACTTCGAGACCTCCTGCCACGTCCCCATGATCTGCTACTCCCCAGACCAGAAGGCCCCCGGCAAGCCCACCAAGGCCCTCACCGAATTCGTGGACATCTACCCCTCGCTCTGCGATCTGGCGGGCCTGTCCACGCCCGGCTTCCTGGAAGGCACCAGCTTCGCCCCGCTGATGGACAATCCCGACCGCCCCTGGAAATCCGCCGCCTTCAGCCTCTACCCGCGCGGTCGCACCATGGGCTGGTCCATGCGCACGGCCAAGTACCGCTACACGGAATGGGGGCACCTCAAGCAGAAGCCCGAGTTCCGCGAACTCTACGACCACGATGCCGACCCGGACGAAAATGTGAACCTAGCCAACCTCCCCGAGCACGCCGACACCACCGCCAAGCTCAGCGAGCAACTGCACAAGGGCTGGCGCGGTGCCCTGCCGCCGGCCTGAGGGAATGCAGAAGTCAGAATGCAGAATGGGGTCCCGACAGGTCGCCAGCAGTAGTCTTCGGCCATGTCGTCCATCGTCCATGACGTCCATCAAGGACTTAGGGGACCAAAGGGATGGTCGCCAGGATCCACCCCGCTCTTCCCCCTCCCCTCCAATTTGAAATCCCAAATCTGAAATCATAAATGGCAAAGCTGATCCTCAGCCGCCTGCTGCAGGCGATCCCGGTCCTCTGGGCCATTGCCACG
>JABGQJ010001042.1 GCA_018648945.1 Victivallales bacterium | reverse complement strand
CGGAGGATGTTGCTGATGATCAACCGCTGTCCGCTGAGGTCAGCATTCTTGAAAAAGACTTCACACCGCCCCACGCTCGGCAGCAAGGGAAGCCGATACGCGTCGCGGCTCAACCGGACCGCAGCGCCAGATCCGCCGAAGCGCGATGGACCGTTGGGGCGCAGGAAGCCGACGTAGATCGCATGCCAGCCCCGCAGGTTGAGGGCCACCGCCACATCCGGGTATACCTGCCCTGCCGCCGCGCAAAGCAGCGTACCCGCTTTCGACCCGGCATCGGGTTTCGTCTCCCATTCGCCCGTGATCACCTCTGCATCCTTGACCGCGACGCGCGCGACTTCCGACACATCGATAAGGCTGCCTTCCTGGCCGGCCGACAACCCCGGATCCCAGATTCCTTGGGCCGAGCACGAAAGGGCCATGCTCCATGCTATGGCACAATACCTTGCGTACGTCATCGCTCCTCCGCCATGTACCGTCCCCCCACCCAAAGGCCGGCGGTGATCATGGCCTTCTTTCTGTGGCAACAAACTGTTCGGGGACAAACTGAAAGAGCGCCACTGTAGCGTCCGGCGTTTCGCCTTACAATGCGACCTGAAGACCGTCGTATCTGGCAGCGGGAGGCAGGTCTGCCGGAGTTCCTTCAGGAAACCCAGTCGCCCCGAGCGCCCTCCGCAGTGGTCGCCTCCTGGCGGCAGCACGGACCTTCTGCGATCAACATCTCGAACTGCTCACCTCGGCCAACCAGGACAAGACATGGGACCAGCTTGGCCATGGCGGCCAGGAATAGAACTCTGCGGCGAATACGCTACAATGTCGCGGTACCGAAGGCACGGTATCAGTGCGCCCGACCGCCCAACAGAAGGGAAACCTGATGGACTCGATTCGGAAGCCCGCCATCGCGCCCACAAGCTACACGTTCCGCGTCGCCCAGGGCGTGTGGATCAATGACATGCGTGACAGCGCCTTGCCGAATCGGCAATGGCCGTGTGTGGGACTGGACCGCCACGCCAGGGACGGTCTCCGGACGTCCTTCCGACTGCAGGCCGAGTCCGGTTTCAACTGCGTCACGCTGTTCGGACTGCTGACGGCCAGCTCGTGGTCTCCCGACATCCCGCACACCGTGAGTCCGGAGCGGGCGGAAATGGTCCGGACGGTTCTGGCAGAAGCCCACGCGTTCGGGCTGAAGGTGTTGTATGGCCTGGGCGTCTACAGTTGGGGATTCGATCACATCATCGCTCAGGATGCGGCGGTGCGCGGAGACAACCCAAGGGCCATGTGCGGCACCCGGCCGGAATCCCGGCAGTGGATGCAACGGGTGGTCGACTACCTGCTCGCCGAATTCGCTTTCGACGGGTTTCATTTGGAGGCGGCCGACCTGGGCCGCTGCAATTGCACCACCTGCTCTGGCGAGAGTGACACAGCCTATTACTCACGACTCAGCGCGGAGACCGCAGCCACCATTCGACGAGCCAGCCCTGGCGCCGTGCTTATGGTGAACATGTGTGGCTCCCTCCCTCCCGGGAAGACGGTTCCGCGCGAAGACTGGCCCCACCTTCAGGCTCTGTCGAAGGAGCTGGATTTCCTGATCGACCCCGGGCACGCCGGGCCGTTCATCGAGCCGTCGTTGCGCCGGCAGTTCGCGGGTTCGCTGAGTTGTGCCCTCGGCACCTCGGGCGGCGTCTGGGTGTACCCGCCGCAGCGCTGGCAACGCCTGCGCTGGTTCATCCCCTACACCCAGCGGACAGGACGACATCTCGAGGTGCTACACGCCGATGGCGGTCGAGCCGTTGAATACTACATGGGACCGACCCGCAATCCGGGGGTCGAGTTGAACGTGGCCTTTGGTGGCCGCAAGCTGGCCAATGTGGGCCGTGACAATCAAGACGTGTTGCTCGAAGTGCTCGACGAGCTCTACCACCCTCGCACCACCACGGCTGCCAGTGATTTGGCCGCCGTCTTTGAGGAAGCGGAGGCCGCATTTTTCGCCAACCGCCAGCTGCGAACCGGGACCTCGGACGAAACTCCGGGGCAGATCCACCTGACGCCGTTAGCCGGTCGCCGACCCGGTCCCCCGATCTACTTGCGTGACGGCATGGACGCTCCTGGACGCATAGACTACTGTCGTCGCCTCCAGGCTCTGCTACCACGCCTCGACCGGCTGGCAACTCAATGCCGGAGCGGGGGCCGAATTGCGCGCATCAAACGCTGCATTCGGAGTGTTTTGGGAGAACGGGCTTAGACCGGGCTGTCCTCCGGGAGAACCGCCGTCCTCGGCGGCTGTGCATACCGCCATCCTCCTGGCGTCCCAACCACGCTGCACTATCTTCCTTCCCGTGACCGGCAAGCAAGAAAAACAGTCCGGCAGCAGCAGCCTCTGTGGTGTCGCTAGCCAATGGTTGGCGCGCAACGACAAGGCTTGAGTTCGGCTCCGGGCGCCGTCCATCCTGT
>JABGQJ010001041.1 GCA_018648945.1 Victivallales bacterium | reverse complement strand
CGAAGCAGAATCGCTTCTACGTGGATCGCGTCGTCTTCGTGGCGGCGGAGCGCTGACACCAACCCCACCGACCAAGGGTTCTGGACGTGAGCGCGTCCCGCGTTCGTGCTCAGGGAAGGGGGGCTCAGACCGATGGCGCCCGCGGCTGCTGTTTGTCCTGTTTCCGCTTGGCGGTTTTCGCTTCCTTGACGCCCTTCTGCCTCTGTGCCTTGGCCTTGTCCTTCTTGCTCTTCTTGTCGCCCATGGGATGATTCCTTTTTGGCGTTGTCTGTAGCATTTCGGAGTCGACGCGGTCTCGGTCATCTATGGCCTGGCGTATCGCTCCCTGCTGTGGAGCCAGCAAGTGATTCACCAGTTCTCGGTCTCATCGGGTCAGGGAGGTGTCCCCTGGCGCTCATGACGAAGGTACACCCGCTTCTCGTGGGTGGCAAACTGGGGCGCTTCGCTTTTGCAGCTGTCGATATCATGCGGTGGGAGAGTGATACATGGGAATTCGATGGCGTCCGTGACCGGCGGGCCCGACATGCCTGCGGAGCACGGCGCGGAGGCCAACTGCGGGGGAAATGGGGGCCAGGACTGACCCTGGAGGCCAGCTTCGCTTCATAGGCCCCAATACTGCACATTTGGGGCAAGTCTGAATCATGCCGCACCACCCGATGCTGTCACACCTCCCAGACGAGTAGTCGCTGGCTCGATGAGCCTGCGATCCGGGGGAGGCGTTGCAGAGGAGCAAGATCCTGGCCTTCCCGGCTGGGAGTGCGGCTACCTCGTCTCCGGCTTTGCGTGGTTCCTCTGGGGGACCGGGAACCCCAGCAACTGATCTGCATCAGGGAACGCCGCGACGCACGCCACCCGCCACTGGGCGGTTCCCTCGTGACGCATCGACTTGGGCACGAAGCCCTGCGCCCCGCCTGGGGCGCTTTGGAGTGCGGCGCTCTGCCCCGCTTTCCCTTCACGGTTGCCGATGCCGTTTCCATGACTCCATCAGTGAGTAGGAGGCACGGCATAGGCGGGGCTTGGGAGAAGCCAGAAGCGGCATCGTCAGGCTGGCGCCTTCCTCGGGATATGCCGCCGCCCTGCGGGGGCTCGGATCCTGCTTCCTGTCCACCACGGGTTTGCACCCGTGGCTACTATATGCCGCCTCCTGCAGAGGCTCCGGAGCTTCCTTCCCGAGTCCCAGTTCCTTGCCCCAGAGTTTCCTCAAACGTGTAGCAATGGGGTGTATGAAGCGAAGCCAATCCGCGCGGCCTGCGGGTCCCCGCAGGCCGTCGGCTGGGCTCTGACCTCAGCCTTCTACAGTTCCCAAAATTCATCGATGGGCTTCTGGAAGGTCCGGATGGTGCCGTTGAGTACGTCGTCGTACTTCACCGGGCGACCGAGGGTCGCTGACTCGAAGCAGGCTTCACATAGTGCCTTTGAGCGCAGGCCGGCCATGCCATCCATCTCCGGCGCGCGCCCGGTCCGGATGGAGTTGACGAAGTCCCATACCTCGATGCCGAAGCAGTCCAGGCAACCGTAGGGGAAGAGCCGTTCCCTCTCGGTGTCGCTCAGCGATGCCATATACTGCTCGATGATCTCGGCATTGGTGACTTTGGTGCCGTCGGCCAGGTGGGCATCACCGCCGCCCTGGAAGCAGTGGAAGGGGAAGCCGAGGTCGCGCATCGAGCCCTCGCTGCCGTAGTACATGGCATTGCTGATCGTGTCGCCCGGGGCCGCCCGGCAGTAGACCCAGTTGATCAGCAGGCCGCTCTTGAAGCGGATCGTGATCTGCCAGGTATCCTCGACATCGGCGGGGGCACTGCCCAGAATCGGTACGTCCTCGATCAACCGCGTGTCGTGGGTGCGCATGTCGCACGCCACCTCGTCCACCTCGCCAAACATGTGTTGGACCATGTCGGCGAAATGCGCGCCACTGTCCATGATCATGCCACCGCCGACCAACAGCTTGATGCCCCGCCATTTGAACTGCGAGGTGCTGAAGTCGAGGAGCCCGTTATTGACCGACTGGACGACGGCAAAGCGCAGGTCGCCGATGAGTTTGCGGGAGGTCAGGGCCCATTTGGCAGCCCGGGAGTTCTGGCAGCGCCGGATCTGCTCGGCGGTGGCCACGATCCGCTGATTGCGCTCACCGGCGGCGATGATTGCGCGGGATGCCCGGATGGTGATCCCCAGGGGTTTCTCCACCAGGACATGCAGCCCGGCATCCAGCAGCTCGATCGCGCAGCCGTGGTGGGCGTAGTGCGGCGTGCAGATATCGGCGGCATCGGCCACCTCTGCCTCGATCAGTTCGGTCACCGAGCCGAATACCTGCGGCTGGCTTCCTTGGAACGCTGCGATATCCGCTGCCGCCTCCACGGCCCGTTCCGGTAGTTCATCGCAGCAGGCCACCACCTCGACCTCCCGGCAGCCGCAGGCCATGAGGGCCTTGTAGCCGTTGCGGTGTGCTCTGGAG
>JABGQJ010001040.1 GCA_018648945.1 Victivallales bacterium | reverse complement strand
CCCCATCCACTTGTGATGCAAGCCAAGATTGGCGAGGAACCCCCCGAAGGCCTCGTCCCAAGGCACGTCGCGCAACTCCACGCTGGTCACTCCCTCCACATCCGGCGAAACGAGGATATTCACGTCCGCCGCCCGGGCCAGGGCCTGGAGCACATCGATCACGTCGGTATCCCGCATGACCAGGGACACCTTGGTGGTGGGGAACTCCCGCTCCGGCTCCGGCGGCTTCAGCGAGGGCCTCGTGTACTCCCCCGCTTCCTGCACAGCCGGGGCCGGGACGAAGGGGTGCTGAACGACATCCGGCTGGCGCGCGTGGGCTTCCTCGGCCCGTTCCAGCCAATAGCGCGTGAAACGCTCGTCGGTGATATCCGGGGGCGCATCCGTCTCACTCAGCGTCCCGCCTGCCGAGCCGGCGGGATGCCCGGCGTCGGGATCGGTCACGCAGCCAGCGGCAAGGAGAAGAGCCACGACAGACGTGGCCAGCCAAGCCCGGCCAGGACCGGCATGGGACGCCAGAAGAGGAACGGCATCACTCGCTGATGGGGATGGTGACTTCAATGCCTTGCTCCGAAGATACGATGACCACATGCGTGAGAGTGATGGACTTGACCACGTGCCCTCCTCCCTCGAGTTCCTCGCCCTGCTTGTAGACGACACCATTGATCACGGCACAAAGCGCCGTCTCGCCGATATCGCCTGTATAGGCGTATCCCGAATAGACGAATCGCCTGCGCAGTTCCCCCTGGAATCTCTTCCTTTGCTCTGCGTCTTCAAGCTTGCGGCGGCGCGCCGCTTCGGCGTCCTCAAGCTTGCGTTGGCGCGCCGCCTCGGCGGCTTCGGCGGCTTTGCGGATGGCTTCCTGACGGACCCGTTCCCGCTCAATGAGCTCACTGGGAAGCGGCGCGGAGAGGATCAGATCGTCCGACCAGGGCTCCAGAGCGCGAGCGACGACGGCCTGCTGCAGGGGGCTGATGACCGACCCGGTCAGCAAGTTCTTGACCCCCTCGACCCATTCCACGCGGGTGCCACCGCCGGCGGCGTCCTGGGTTCCAGGCTTGCCCTTCTTCCCTGCCCCGCCCGAAAGCACCGTGTAACCACCATAGACGAGGGCCAACAGGACAAGACCAATCAGGACTTTTTCACGTTTGGTGCGCATCGGTTAGTCTGGCATGCTCCCCATCATCAGCCCCTCACACTCAGGGTTGCGGCCACGGTCATCTGCGCCGAATCCGCGCCGGTCCGGCGGATGGTCACATGACGCAGTTCCGCCAGGAAAGGCAAATGACACAGTTCGACCAGATACCGCTGGAACCCACTGCAAGAACCATCGACCGTCAACTCGATATCGAGTTCCCGGTATCCTGCCCATGAGAGACCCTCCACGTTGGAGTCGAGACGGACCAGCGCCAAGCCTGCTCGACGGGCGGGGGTCTCGAACAGCTCCGGAAGACGACGCAGTTTCCCGGCCTCCAGAGGCGCGCGTACCGGGGCCTCGAGCCCCTTCTCGGGTTTCTGGGAAGCGAGGCGCAGAAGGTCGGCTTCCAGTGGCTCGATAGCCTTCTGTCTCTGGCGAAGCGCCTGGCTTTCGCGGATATCCTGCTCCACCCTGGCAAGCTCCACGCATTGGGGCACAAGGAAGCCAATACAGGCAACGATGAGACAGATGCCAAGCGCCACGGTGATGCGATTCCCCAGCTTCCTCATTTCGCAGCCCCCCCTGGTTTCGCTGGTGGTTTCGCTGGTGGTTTCGGTGCCGGCCTCTGGCTGCACAGGTCGGCCTCGACCGTGAAGAACAGAATCTCTTCCGACTTCTTGTCCCCGAAGGCCAGGTAGGCGGCCTCCGTCCGTTCGACCCTTCGCTCGACCAGAGCCGGGGCCCGGAAGAAGGGCGATTTCTGGAGTCGGAAGATGTACTCGGCAAGAATGCCGTCCATCCGCCGCTGGCTGCCGAGGAGCACACCCCGCATGCGCACCATATCCGACCTAGCTCCCCCTTTGCTTGCGGTCCCCGCTGCCTTCTTGGCCCGCTTCTTGGCGGCAGCCCTGGCAGCCGACGTCTTGGGCGCAGTCTTTACCTGGCCTACAGCCGGTTTTCCCCGTTTCGCGGCAAAGCCCACGTGGATCTCCAGCAAATGCACGGAGTCGGGCGTGAGGTCCGAGACTTCCGCCACGACGCCGGGCGCGTAGTAGGCCTCGGCCAGTCCCCTCGTGCTCATCTGGCGTGCGGCCACTTTCCTGGCAAGCTTGGTGACCTCCGCTTCATCGAGCACCTCGGCGGCTTTGGCAACCGTACGCTGCAACTGCTTGCTCCGCCCTCGCCGAACCCCCACATAGAAGCGCAGGGCGACGGTAGAGGTCGCGAGGATGATCAACAACACGGCCACCGAGACGCGGACGGCGCGGGCGATGGCGGTGCGCCTCTGGAGTTTCTGCCGGTCCTCGTAGGTGAAGAGGAGG
>JABGQJ010000104.1 GCA_018648945.1 Victivallales bacterium | reverse complement strand
GGACGACGATGTCCCATTCCTTGCGCTGGGAATCGAGATTCCTGAGCAAGCCTTGGTGACGCCGGAGCGCCCCCTTGGCGTACCTGTCCTTGGGATCAGCCTTGACTGCCTTTCTGAGACCCTCGATGGTCGCCTTTTCCTCGGCGATTGTCAGCTCAGCGATCCGGATGTAGTTCTGTGTCCCAAGGCGCCAGTGATCGACTAGGCGCCGCCCGCCGTAGATTACTTCGGTGATGTCAAAAGTCAGTCCCGGATTGCCGGCTTCGGCCATTGCCTTCACGACCTTGGCCAGGTCGTGCCGGGCCGTGTAGCTGTTGCCGATGAAGAGGACGTTCAGCGTCTTCTTCTCTGCCGCCCGGGACGTCTCGATTCCCGTGACCAGCAGGGCCGCGAAGAGGAGCAGAGGGATCTTCCGGAGGGCGCTCGCGTTTGCTTTCTGCATGGTCTGATTCCCGTTCGCGTATTTGACTCTGGTTGGTCGCTGGGAAGATAGCCCGCCAGCGGAGAGCACGCGAGCAGTTCGCTGAGTGGTGGCAAACGCCATCGTCTCAGTCGATCTGCTCCAGTGTGATGTCATCGTAGAAGGCTTCGCCCCGGTTGCCACCGACATGGCATTCGATGCGGACCTCGGGTGCCTCGGGCACGAAATCGACGGATGCCTGCTGCCAGCCGTGGGTGCCGGTGAGGGTGTTGCGACCGGCCCAGCGTAGGTGTGCGGTCTTGCGGGAGAGCATGCTGAAGCGCATGAAGGCGGGGCGGTCGTAGTTGCAGACCCGAATGCCGGCGCGGTCCACATTTTCCGTGCGCATCCAGCCGGTGATGCGGTACTTGCGCCCCGGCACGAGGGCGAGAAACTGCATGATCCAGCCCTGCTCGGCAATGGCCATGCAACGGGCACCGCCGCGGGGATTCTCCTTGGCCAACCGCGCGCCCGGGCCCTCGTTGTACCGGAACCATGTACCCCATAGGCCATCTTCGAAGCCGGGGTTAAGCAGTGTATTTGGCCGGAGCTTCTCAAGAAACGCAAAGCGCTGCTCGAAGGACTGCTGGTTGCCGAACTTGCTGGCATCGAGGATCATGAGGTTGAACTGCCCGTAGCCCACGACACCTTCGTCGCGCTGGGCCTCGATGAAGGCGCGGCGCCTTGCCCACAGCGGCCGCAGTTGGCTGGTGACGCGCTCGACGGTCGGCAGATCCTCGGCCTTCTGAAACTGGTGGTAGAGCGACATGGCCTGGGTCGTCATCTCGGTGTAATCGAAGCCGCGACGGCAGAATTCGACATTCGCCTTGGCCCACTCCGTGCTGGCCTGCTGTGCGGCCTCGCCCAGGCGTTGCCGACAGTCGCCGAGTACACCCGCGTCGTAGATCAGTGGCATGTCGAAGGCCACTTGCAGCAGGCCCGGCTTCTCCTTGAGCTGCTCCTGCCACTCCTTCTCGCCGCGTTCCAACCGGTCCCAGTATTGGCGCATGGGCTTGGCCGCCGCGCCGTAGGTGGCCGCGCAGTAGTCGTCCAGGACCGCGTCGAGATCCTGCGTGGCATCCCAGAGTAGACGCATGAAGGTGTAGTACTTGATGCCGTTGTTGGCCCAGTCGTTCTGGATGGTGGCGAAGCCGCTCTTGACCTTGTAGGACTGCCCGGCCCACTTGACCACCTCGGCATCGAGGGGGATGATGGACCAGGGCGCTCCCCAGCGGAACTCGTGCGAGAGGAACTCGCCGGACATCACGAAGGTGTCGGGCTGGACGGTGCGCCATTGCTTGTAGAAGTCGTGGAACTCCTCGCGCTCGCCTGGTTTCCAGTTGTACCACTGGCGTTGGATGAGCCACATCATGATGTTGGGCTCCAAGGTGACGCGTCGGGGCGGTTGCCGGTACGCCGCGTAGCCAGAGTAGCCAATGAAGCGGTCGGGAAAGTCGGGGGCGAGCTGCCGGGCCACGGCGTTGGCGAAGGTGGCGTAGCGGTCGGAGAGCACGGTGTATTCGGTGCCGTATCGATTCTTCGCGGTCCAGCCCGGCACGTCGAGCGCACGGCACGTGTCGCACTCACAGTGTCCGCCGCCGTCATTGGGGCTCACGGCTACCATGAGCCTGCCCTGGCCGAGGAGCTTGCGCGCGTATTCCGCAGCGCGCAGGGCGACGTCGGGATTGGACGTGCAGAGCTGCCACCCTCCCTGCTTGCCGCCCTTGGGCTTCCGGGTTCCGCCCACGAGTGCGAAGTACTCGGGGTGCTCCGCGTACTCCTCCTTCTTGACGATGTTCCGGTGGGTGTGGCCCCCCGGTACAAGCCAGCAGCTGTTGATCTTGTTGTGCTTGAGCCAGTCGAACAGTTGCCCGCGTTCGCGTTTCACGCGATCATGCCAGTAGGGCGTGTCGTGGACTTTCGCGGCTTTCCTCTCGTACCAGTAGCTGGAACTGCGGTACTGGTAGCTTGGCGCTTGCTCGATATCCAGATCCGGCACGACGAGGGTTGCCCGCTCAGGCACAAACGTCCCCTTCGGCCCAGGCCTCAGCCAACGCACGCCGCAGACGCGTTCGAGGAATTCGTAGGTAGCGAATTCCACGCCACTGCCGAGGCTGTAGCTGAAGTATTTCCCGTAGCCCTTCTCGTCCTTGCCGAGCAAATACACGGCGTTCCCCTTACGTACGATCCGGAAGGCTTCGGGATCGGTCGAGCGCACGGCCAGGCCAGCCTGGGCAGCCAACTGCGTCGCGCCGATCGCCACCACCGCCGCGTCGCCACGGGGCACGTCATCGGTGATGATCCGCAGCGTTGCACCGGTGGATCTCTTCACATACTCCTGCAGCTCTGCCGCCGCATTCTTGCACGCGCCCGATGCCTGGCGCGCCACAACGATGACGGCTCGTGGCTCATGGTTGACCACAATCGGCAGGTCCGCCCCGGGGGAGCGGCACGTGGCACAGGCGAAGAGGACCATGCAGATGGCGGCGAGTCTTTGCATCTCAGCATCTCCTCGTCAGGCGTCTGGCGTCAAATTCGCGGCCCTACGGGGAGCATGGCAGATCCGTCAGCCCGGTCCTGCCGGGCCACGTTCTGGCTTCGGCCACTTCAGATGGCGGTGGAGAAAGTCGAAGGTGCCTTCGGCGTGGATCTCGTGCGGGCCGTCAAACCACTCGATCTCCGTGCGCTCGCCGATGCCCAGTTGATCGTAGCGCATCTTCGTGCGCGCATACTCGTAGCCTACCCACTCGCTCGGGGCGCATCCATCGCGATGCCCGCGCTCCACCATGAACGGGCGTGGCGCGATCAACCAACTCATCTCGGCGTGGTTGAAGGTGTTTCCTAGGTCGAACTCGGCCATCTCAAACTCGTGACCGGTCAGGTAGCTGTGCCTGTGGCGTGCTGAGACGTTCTTCCATATCCACTCATTGAAGTCCCCCGAGCAGATGCTCAGGCAGTATTCGCTGAGTAGCGCCGGTATCCGCAACGCCACCTTGCCACCATAGCTCAGGCCGTAGAAGGCAATCCGTTCCGGATCGACGAACGGGAGCGCCGCCAACCACTTCAGGGTCTGCTGGTGCTGCCGAACGATGAAGGAATACAGCGTCAGTCCCAGCGGATTGGCCTTGCGTTGGAGGAGGCGGAAGGCATGGGTGCCGCGGAACGGCCGATCCCCCGTGTACGGGTTCTGGGGGGCGTAGGTGACGAAGCCCCGCTCGGCCAACTGGCACGCGTAGCGATGGTACGCCGCCGGGTTCGCCTCTGGGTCGGCGACGCTCCTCGACGTGCCTCCAAGGCCATGCTGGCAGACAACCACGGGGCGCGGCTCCGCCGGCGTGCATTCCTTCGGGACCAACAGGATGCCTTGGGCTACCACCTCATCGTACACGTCGAACTCCACCTCGTAGCCCACGTACTTCGGCTGATCGTAGATGAGCGTGGAGCGGACATTCAGGTCGGCGACGGGCTCGGGCAGTTTGCCGATGAGGTCCTCCCACAGCCGCTGCCGATAGGTGCCGCAACTCGCCTCCCACGTGCCAAGGTCGGTGGTATCGGCACCAGCCCAATACTCGCGACGCACGAACTCGCATTCGCGCATCACATGCTGGGTGTGCTCGACCAGTTGGTTGAACTGCCGTTCGCGGCGGGAAGACGGGTCGATCTGAGCACCAAGGCGTTCCGGCTGCTCAGCCGAGACGGCAAGCTCCGCTTGCACGTCCATCGTCCCCAAGAAGGCTTGCAGCATGGCTTCGCTGCCGGGCAGGCCCTTGCCTTCGCCACTCTCGACCAGCACGATGGGCTTGCCAGCGAGATCCGCAGTTCGTGCTTGGGCGCGCCGCACCTCGCTTTGGACCTGTGACAGCGCCGGGGTCGACAGTTCACCGGGTGTGCGGCGGGCAGGCTCCGGGGCGCAATCACGGACTTCGAACTCTGGATGTCCGCATGCCTCGATGACTAGCCCGCGGGGCGCCACAAGGCTGGCAAGCTCCGCATCGCCGAACTCATTCAGCAGGCCAAACACGTTGCGGTCGAGAGGTTCCGACCACAGGTTCTCGCGCGGGCCGAAGTAGCCGCTGACCCCGGCCCCCGCGATGCGCGTGTCGATGGCAGCGGCGTACAGTGCAAGCAAGCCGCCTTCGCCCCAGCCGATCACGCCAACTGGAGCTTTGCCTGCTCCAGGCGTCGAGACAAACCAGTCAACCGCCGCCAGCACCTTCTGCACCTCGTACCCAATGATGTGGCGCCCCAGTTCGAAGGCGGCCCGGTAGATGAATTCACGGTGTGGATGCACGGTGGGAGCGCCGCCGACCAGGGACAGGTCGCAGTCGCGATCCGTCACCACTGGGATCAGGACTTGACAGCCGCATTCGGCAAGCCGCCTCGCATACTGGGCCTCCGGCGGGATGCCCTCGCACAGACCCGCCAGTTGCTCTGGCGTCTGTCCGGCATCGGGGAGTGCAATGACGTCGGCAACCGGTTCGCTCTCTGGCGCCAACAGCAGGCCTGCCGCATCGACGCCTGGCAGCACCTCCCATCGAACCGGGAGGATGCGGTAGCCGGGCGCACATCCCACCGCCCCGTCGCACTCCCCCAGCGGCACGGTGACCTCCAGGTGCATGCATGGCGCCACCCGCTGGTCAACCAGACCGATGATCTTCATCAGCCGCTCGCGGTTCGGCTGGACGGATTGCTCGTAGAGCTCCCGTGAATGCACGTCCGGCTGCCACCGCGCGGCCCGCGCCTCGGCCGCTTCGCGCAGCGCCCGGTCCAGGTACCGTTCGATGCCAGCCTCCATGCCGGCCCCCTGGTCATCGGTGGCGATCAGCGGCTGGGTGTCCGGCAGCGTTTCCCTCAGGCTGGTCGTCGGGGTGTGGCTCGGCTCTCTTGCAGTGCTTGCGTCCTGGGTCATCACATTCCCTTCCGGTATCGGGGTGGGCACGAGGCGTCTTTGGGCGAGCTCTTCTCCAGTCCCCACGTCCGTCCAGAACAGCTCGGACACGCTCAACACCAGTATACTACCGAAGGTCTCCCTGGCGTCAAGTTTGCTGTCCCACAGACGGGCGTCTCCACGCCGTTCTGACTGACCTTGCCGACCGCGTCAGCCGGTGGGCTTCCCACGGGCCAGGTTGTCGGCACTGAGGAAGTGGTCGATCACCAGTCCGGCCGCGCCCAGCAATGCCGCATCCGTGCCCAAAACGGCGCACTCGATGCGGGGCGCGCGGCGGGCATCCAGGAGGTGTCTCTGAATACACGAGCAGAGCGGGTCCACGAGCGCCCCATCGGCAGCGTAGACCAGCCGTCCGGTGAGTAGAACCAGCTCCGGATCGAGGAGGTTGACGATGTTGGCGATGGCGATGCCGAGCGCGTGGGTCGCATTGTCGAGGATCTCCCGCGCCGCCGCGTGCCCGGCCAGAGACGCCGACACGAGCCCCTGCAACCACATCGCTTCGGTTGTCCCGCCAGGGGGCTGCCCGGCTACAGCTGCCACGACTTCCGGCACTTGCTCTGCCTGGTGGCAGAGCGCCCGCAACGATGCGATATCCTCAAGAACGCGCGGACGCTGTCCGCCAGCCGCAGGTTCCGCAGTGTCCCACACCGTGAAGCCGAGTTCACCGGCCAGGTGATGCCTACCTCGACAGAGCTTCCCCTCCAGGACCTGGACCATGCCGATCCCGGTATCGAGTTCGACCAACACGAAATCCTGCGCGCCTTGGGCAGCGCCCTGCCGCCGCTCGGCCAGAGTCATGGTACGCGTCTCCCCTTCAGCGAACACAGGTACTCCGAGGGCCTGTTGCAGTTGGTCGCCGAAGGGCACGTCTCGCCAGCCGAGGTGTTCGGAGAAGAGCATCACGCCGCGGTGGGCATCGACCGCGCCGTGCAGACTCAGGCCAAGACCGGCGATGCAGCTGTCTACAGGGGCATGCGTCCGCAGGAGGTCTTGCAGGCAGGTGACAAGCGCGGCCATGAATGCCTCTGGGCCGCGCTCTCGCTCGATGGTCAGATCCCGACGGGCGAGGATCTCCGCGCCCAGATCCAGCACGGCTACGGTGGCTGTATCCGACCCAACCTGACAGCACAGCACCGTAGCGGCCGAGTGGTTCAGGCGCAGCAGTGTGGGGCGCCGACCGCCTCTGGAGACCCCCTGTCCGGCCCGCACGACCAATCCGCGCCGACACAGATCCCTGACGATGCTGACGATCGTGCCCGTGGTCAGCTTGGTTGCCTGGATCAGATCGGCCTGCGAGGTCGCTTCGGCACCTCGGATACGATCCACCACAAGTTGCGTATTCAGCGCCCGCATGCGGCTGCGATCTGTTCGTCTAAGGTCAGTCACAGGTTGTCCTTCGGTCAGTTTGCTTACTTGCTAAGATAACGCCTTGACACCGCCTCGGCCATGGGCTACCGTTCTTTGCTTTGTCGGTAAGCAAAGCGAGCCCAGCGTGTCGCTTGGGCGCGTATAGCATGAGGAATCAGGACACCATGGATGAGCAGTCAAGAGCCTTGACCGAGCAGCTGGCCACGCGCGTTCGGCAGCACTGCCTGCGCATGACCCATCGCGGCAAAAGCGGGCATGTGGGCAGTATGCTCTCCATGGCGGAGATCCTGTCCGTGCTCTACACGCGGGTGTTGCGGGTGGATCCAGAACGCCCTGACTGGCCAGATCGGGACCGCTTCCTGCTGAGCAAGGGGCATGGTGGCGGGGCTGTCTACGCTGTTCTGGGCGAACTGGGCTTCTTCCCCATGGATTGGTTCCAGGGCTACTACCGCGACGCCGGCAAGTTGATGGGCCACATCTCTCACCACGTCCCCGGTGTCGAGTTCTCAACCGGGTCGCTGGGGCACGGTCTGCCAGTGGCGGTTGGTATGGCCTTGGCCGCGCGCAACGCGGGCAAGACACACCGCATCGTCTGTGTGATGAGCGACGGCGACTGCAACGAAGGCAGCACCTGGGAGGCGATCCTGTTCGCGGCTCAGCACAAGCTCGACAACCTGACCGTGGTCGTGGACTACAACAAGGTCCAGGCCTTGGGCCACTCGAAGGATGTGCTCGATCTGGAACCGTTCGCCGACAAGATGAGGGAGTTCCGCTGGGGTGCCAAGGAGGTGGATGGGCACGATGTCGAGGCCCTCGACGAGGCCCTGCAGGCCCTGCCGTTCGAAGCGGGAAAGCCCTCTTGGCTCATCTGCCACACGATCAAAGGCAAGGGCGTGAGCTGGATGGAGGACACGGTCGCGTGCCACTACGGTTCGGTGACGGACGAGCAACTGGTCCAGGCGCTGGCTGAAGTGGGAGGGAGCTGACATGCGAGCGCTTTTCAACCGAGTCCTGGTCGATATCGCCAAGGGCGATCCGCGGATCTGGATGATCCTGGCCGACATCGGCTATGGCGAGATCGAGCCTTTCCGGGATGCGTTTCCCGAACGCTGGTACAACTGTGGCGTGGCCGAGCAGGGCATGACCGGGATCGCCTGCGGCGTGGCCATGGAAGGCAATATCGCCGTCACCTATTCCATCGCGAACTTCCCGACTCTGCGCTGTCTCGAGCAGATTCGCAACGACGTCTGCTACCACAATGCCAACGTCAAGATCGTGATCATCGGCGGCGGCCTGGCCTACGGTCCCCTGGGCGTGTCGCACCAAGCGACCGAGGACATTGCCATCATGCGGGCGCTGCCGAACATGGTTGTCTTCTGCCCCTGCGACTTCGCCGAGGCGGAGGCCGGGGTGCGTGCGATGATCGCGCGCGACGGGCCGTTCTACTACCGGTGCGGCTACAAGAAGGAGCCGATTGTCCACGCGGGGCCGATCGATTTCAGGATCGGCAAGGCCATTCAGGTCCGCGACGGCGCGGACGCCACGATCTTCTTCACCGGTACCATCGGCAACCAAGTCACCCTTGCGGCTGAGGCCCTTGACACGCAGGGCATCCACTGCCGGGTGGTCAGCCTGCACACGGTGAAGCCCATCGACCGCGAAGCCATCGTCAGAGCGGCCCAGGAGACCGGGGCCATCGTCACGGTTGAGGAACACCAACTCGCCGGGGGCTTGGGTAGCGCGGTCGCCGAAGTCCTCTGCGACGAGGGTGTCGCCCCGAAGAGGTTCCTGCGCATCGCCCTCCCGGACGAGTATGTCTCCCGCGTCGGCACCCACGAGTGGCTCCTGGATCAGTACGGTCTCTCGGCACCGAAGATAGCGGAGCGATTGGGCGAGTGGTTGCGGCAGTAGCATGGGCTTGCCAATGATCGAGCAGATCGCTCAGCTGAAGGGATACCACCCATGACATCACGCGAACGTGTCCTTGCGGTCCTCCGGCATGAGCTGCCGGATCGGGTGCCGATTGCCGAGATGTGGATTGATCCCAAGATCGTCCGAGCCATCGTGCCCGACGCCCGCGACGCCAACGACCTGGTCGAGCACCTTGGTCTGGACATGGTCACCGTGCTCACCATGATCTACGAGCCGGACGAGGTGGAATGGACCGACCGAGCACAGGGCATCTTCCGCGACAAGTGGGGGGCGTTGCAGCACCTGACCCAGGAAGCCATCCCCGTGCCGATGTTGCCGCCGCGTATCGAGACGGAGGACGACTTGGCCTGCTACACCCCGCCTGATCCGGCCACCTCCCCGGTCATCGAGAAGGTGCGTCGGCTGCGTGCGCGGTTCCCAGACAAAGCCCTGGCCGTGGTCGGCGAATCGGGCTGGGCCCCGGCCGCCTTCATGCGTGGCGGCATCGAGAACCTGTTCATGGATCTCGCTCTCCGCCCCCAGTTCGCCAAGGACCTGATGGGTGTCGGAGCGGCCTACCACGCCGAGCTTTTCCCCCTGGCCATTGCGGCGGGCGCGGATGTCGTCTTCCTGGGCGATGACTACTCCGACAAGACCGGGCCGATGATGTCGCCAGCCATGTTCGAGGAGATCATTCTGCCCAACGATGCAGCCGTGGTCGCTGCGATCAAGCAGGCCGGGGCGTTCTGCATCAAGCACACGGACGGGGACATCCGCAAGATCATGGACTGGCTGGTCGACACCGGGCTCGACGGCCTCGGTCCGCTTGAGGACGTGCCCGGCATGGAGATGGACAGGATCTTCCAGCGCTACCCGGATCGGATCGCGGTCATGGGCAACGCGAGCGTGGATCTGCTCAGCCGTGGGACGGTTGACGAGGTGGCCACTGCCACCAAGCGCCTCCTGCGCGAGGTCTCGGCCAAAGGCCCCCACATCATGTCCAGCGGCAACACCATTGCCTCCAGCGTGCGCCCAGAGAACTACCTGGCCATGGTCCGGACCACCCAGGAATACGGGATATACCCGATCCGTTAAGGAGTTGACATGCGGCTTCTGAGAAAGGAACTATGGGCCTCGTTGCTTCTGATCACACTGGCAGGGCACGCCTGGGCTGACGACAGCTACTACACCATGCCCATGAAGCCTGATCCGGCCATCGTGGCGGACGCCAATCTCGACGATTGGGTTCTCGTGCCCAATCCCGTCGTCCTTCGTGGTCGCGAACACGTCACCCACAGCCCGGACCTGTGGGATGGCGATGACGACCTCAGCGCCGTGATCCGCCTGTGCTGGCGGCCGGGACTGCTCGCCATCGCTGCGGAGGTCACCGACGCCAACTTCCGCCAACCCTATTCCGGGCGCGATATCTGGCGCGGCGACCACATCAACTTCTGGATGGATTTCCGGCCCGGGGTGGAGCCCGCGAGGACCATGTTCGGGGAAGGGCAATTCCATGTCGTCGTCAGCCCGGGAGACTTCGACCAAGTGCAGCCGGAGATCCATGTCTACCGCCCAGAAGGGCGGAACCCCGGTCCGGGCCAGGTCGCGGCACGGCGCACGGCAACAGGCTATGTCGTCGAGGCTGTCATCCCGGTGGAACGGCTCGGGATCGCGGCAATCAGCATGTACAAAGACGCCAACTTCGAGGTGGCTCTGTCCGACGCCGACAACGACCCGGTGAAGCAGGAGTCGCTCATGACTCGGGGAACAAAGCCCTGGGTCTACTCGCGAAGACGCATGTTGCCGCTGGTCTTCGGCGACGGCAACGGCAAGGCCCCCCCGCCGGCGCGGGGGACACGGCTGAAGGAGCACGCGGAGATTCCGGCGACCGAATCGCTGGCCCTTGCCTTCGAGAGTGAGACGGTACCTGGCGGCAAGGAGGCATTCATCTACCTACAGGCCCGCTTCCCGATGAAGAAAGTGGCCGGTTTCCGGACTGACGCCATGACCTTGGATCTCAACGGCCAACGCCTCACTGGGGAACGCATTGCCAACCGAGCACCCCGCATGACGGTCATGCGCGGCACGGAGCATACCGTTGTCAGTCCGGCCGGGGCCATCGCCCTCTACTACACCCCCGAGTATTCCCCGGCCCCCAAGCGGCATGCGCTCTACGGCACGATCGACGGCAGCAACCCCACCGAGTACGAATTCCGCGTCGCTGGTCTGCTGCGCCAAGGCAGCAACACGCTGACCCTCACAAACCGCATCGCGGCAACCCCTGAATACGCCTACACGGCACACGTTGACAACGTCGAGTTCCGCATCCGACCGAAGGTTGCCCCACCCCCGCCACCGAAACCGGCACCGACTGGGGAGATCCCCTGGATTGCCCCCGCCACGACGTTCCCGAAGACCTACACAGCCAAGGTGCAGAAGGGGGCCCGAATCGCCCTCGCGGTCGCCGGAGAAACGCTGGTCCTCGACAGCCGCTTCTCCACGCCGGACGGCGGCTGGCAGACCGGCAGCAACCGCTTCTTCCGGTATGACCGGGAGCTCGTGGAGCACGGCGAGTGGCTGGAAGTGCGCGACACCTTCACCAACCTCACAACCGAGAATCTCCCGCTGATCCAGGAGCACCGCTGCGACCTGGGCAAGCGCTTCCGAGCTGCCTGGCTGGCGGGTCTTGTGATGCCGACTGGCAACGGCAAGCGCGCCGAGGCCGACAATCCCAGTGCCTTTGCCACCACCGACACCATCGGTATCGGCCTGTTCGCGCATAGCGATGCCTTCATCGTGCACGTCAACCAGGCGATCCAGAACGGTGTCCTCTCGCTCAGCGATCGAGAGCTTTACCTGAAACCGGGCGCGACCTACACCTCGACCCTGGCAGTCGTGCCGACCACCCGCCCCGATTTCTGGCAGTTCGTCAATGCCGCACGTCGGGCACGTGACGTCAACTTCACGCTGAAATGGTGCTTCGCCTTCATGTTCCACGACTGGCCTGTCTACGAGTGGACCGAGGACACCGTGCGGCGCTTCATCGACAACAAGGGCGCCAACTTTGTGGTTCAGTCGAACACCGTCCGCAACAAGCGGAATCGGTACGCCCGGGCCACCGACTGGCTCAACGCCGACCTCTCGCTCTACCGGGACTTCCAGACGCGCGTTCGCTCACTTTATCCCAAAGGCAGCGTGAACACCGGCATCTACTACCACTGTTTCCTTGATACCACGACCGAGAACAACGAAACCTACAAGACCGATCAAGGACTCGATGCCGCCGGGAACCACATGAACTATGGCGGCAAGGGCGCCTATATGCGCACCTTCATTCCCACCCTCGCCCCCGGACACTGGGGGGCGGTCATGGCACAGGTCATGGAGACCATCCTCACCGATATCCGCGCCAACGGCGTGTTCTGGGACGAGTTCGTCTACTCTCGTGTGCCCTACGTCTACGGGCACCAGGACGGGGTTTCGGCAGACATCGATCCGAAGACTCACCGCATTGTGCGCACGAAGGGCTCCATGACCTTGGTTAGCCTGCCGTTCCGCGTCAAGATGGTGGACCGGGTCCTCGGCGAGAAGCGCCCGTTCCTGATCAATGGGGCCCCGCACACGCGGACGATGGTGGACCGGCACTTCATGGGTTTCACCGAGACCGGCTCCATGAGCAACTGCGCCGACATGCTGCTGCACTCGCCGGTGGCGCTGGGCGATCATCTGACGGAGCGCAAGTACGCCGATTCCTATGCGAACATGCATGCCGCGCTGAAGTATGGCTGCCTGTTCGTGTGGTACTCGCACATCTTCCACAATCACGTGGCCCCGACGCGCTACTACTACCCGTTCACCCCCATCGAGCTACATAGTGGCTATCTGATCGGGGAGGAACGCATCATCACCAACGTGAGCGGACACTTCGGGTGGGGTGATGCCAGCGACTTCCAGGCGCATTGCTTTGACCGGGACGGCAAGCCGGTCGATACCATCCCGACCCCGCGCGTGATGAGAGATGGCAAGGCCTATGCCGAGGTCCGGCTGCCGGAAGGTTGCCTGGCGATCCTCGTACGACGCAAGAACTGACCGATCCACCAACGTTCACTGCAGGAAAGGAGACTCACCGTGGCTTACCAAGGCGTCCTGGATGACGTCCGTTCCTGCATCGCCGGTGCCAAGCCAAGCCGTGTGCCGGCGTTTGCCCTCGGTCTGGAATTCGATATGGCCTGGAACCGCCTGACGTGTGAGCAGAGTCGCACGGATGTGGACCGCATGGTGGCGACCATTGTGCGCTCCGTCGAGCACTTCGGTTACGACTGGGCCATGGTCTTCCCGGACGACTACATCGAGTTCGAGCCTCTGGGGCTGGACATGATCGACGACCCGGACCATCCGGCCATGGTGGCGAACTACCTGCCCATGACCCCGGAGACCCTCCGCCGGTTCAACCTTCCGGACCCCGACCGCGACATGCGGCTGCCAATTCACCTGGAGATGATCCGGCGCGTGCGTGCCGCCCTCGGCGACACGGTCTGTGTGACCGGCCGCATTGCCGCGCCGTTCTCGAGTCTCGGCCTGATCTATGGGATCGACACTCTCCTGCTGCAGATGCTGGATGACCCCAGCTTGCTCCACGACAACATGAAGTTCTTCATCGACCACCAGATTGCGTTCGGCCGGGCACAGCTCGAGGCCGGGGCCCATGCGTTGTGGCTGGGGGACTGTGTGGCCTCCTCGCAGTTCCTCTCACCGGCGTGCTTCGCGGAGTTCGCCGCCGAAGCTGCCGCCGCCGTATCGACGGAGCTGCTCAAGGCCGGCGCCATTGTGATCTACCACACGGCCGAGACCTCCCCGGCACACCTCAAACTCCAGACCGAATTGCCAGCGAGCGCGGTCAACGTCGGCGAGGGGGTCCGCATTGCCCAGCTCCGCGAGGAGCTCGGCCTGAAGCGTTGCTTGATGGGGAACTTCGACCCCATTCTGTTGCGCGACGGGACGGCCCCAGAGGTCGCCCAGGCCACGGCCGCCACGGTCACTGAGAATGGCGCGCAAGGCGGCTACATGTTCAACACCGGCGAAGGAGTGATGGCCAACTCGCCGGTCGCCAATGTCGAAGCGATGATGCAGAGCGCTAGAATGGCCGCAGTCTGAGCGGCAATGCGCAGGGAAATGGACGGCTTCCATGAAGACACTGACCAGAGATCGGCAGATTGACATGCTCCGTCGGATGGTGACCATCCGACGTTTCGAGGAGGAAGTCAAACGGCTGTACCGTGCCGGCGAGATCACTGGCGCGATCCACCTCTACATCGGGCAGGAAGCCGTGGCGGTCGGTGCCTCTGCGGCCTTGCGTGACGATGACTTCGTGACCAGCACACACCGTCCGCACGGGCATTGCCTTGCCAAGGTCTTCGACGTCAAGCGCACCATGGCCGAGATGATGGGCAGAGCCACTGGGCTATCGGGCGGTTTCGGTGGCTCGATGCATCAGTTCTGCAAGGCCAAGGGCTTCCTGGGCGGCAACGGCATCGTCGGCGGCGGTCTCGGCATTGCCCTTGGCGCGGCTTTCTCTTCCCAGTACCGTGGGACGGACCAGGTGACCGTCTGCTTCTTCAGCGACGGCGCTGCCAACCAGGGCGTTCTCCACGAGTGTCTGAACATGGCCGCCCTGTGGAAACTGCCGTTGGTCTTCCTGTGTGAGAACAACCGCTATGCGGCGACCACCCCGGTAACCAAGAGCTCCAGCACGGAGGACATCGCGCCGCGCGCGGCACCGTATGGCATCCCCTGGGCCATCTGCGACGGCAACGACGTGCTGGATGTCAGTTGCTGCGTTGCCGAGGCCGTGACCCGCGCCCGCACCGGCCTCGGGGCCACCTTCATCGAGGCCAAGACGTACCGCGCCGAACCACACTGCGGCATCATCGCCGACACCCGCGACAAGGACGAGTTGGCCACCTGGAAATCGGCGACGCACGACCCCATCCTCCGTTTCGAGGCCTGCCTGCTGACCGAGGGAACGCTATCCGCAGAGGACATTCAGACCGTTCGGGCGGCGGTCGAGACGGAGCTCGCCGAGGCCGTCGAGTATGCGCGCCAAGGCCCCTGGCCGACGCTGGCCGCAGGCCCTTGCGAAGGGAGTTCCACCCATGCGTAAACTCACCTATGCCGATGCCATCTGCGAAGCGCAGATTGAGGAAATGGGCCAGGATGAGAGTGTTCTTGTCATTGGCGAAGACGTGGACATCGAGGGTGGCGTCTACAAACTGACCCGCGGCATCCTGGAACGCTTCGGGCCGAAGCGTCTCGTCGGCACGCCCATCAGCGAAGAGGCGTTCTGCGGGTTGGCCGTCGGGGCGGGTATGACCGGTTTGCGGCCGGTGGTCGAGATCATGTACATCGACTTCATCCTCATGGCCATGGACCCGGTGATCAACCAGATGGCGAAGATCCCCTTCATGTCCGGTGGCCAGTTCACCATGCCGGTGACGATTCGTGCCCAGGCTGGCGCGGGCACCGTCGAGGGCGCCCAGCACTCCCAGAGCTTCGAGGCGTGGTTTGCCCACACGCCCGGCCTCAAGGTCTGCATGCCCGCCACAGTGTATGATGCCAAGGGCCTGCTCAAGTCCGCTATCCGGGACGACGGTCCTGTGCTGGTCATCGAG
>JABGQJ010001039.1 GCA_018648945.1 Victivallales bacterium | reverse complement strand
TACTCCGCTCCCCAACGCACTCACGTGGGGTCCGGGGAGGCGCGTCCCCCCGGCGGGGTGCGGGGCTGGCCCCGTTTCCCGAACCCGCCAGTGACTGATCCATTACCTCCTGTCAGCGGGAACACCTATCTACGCCCCTGGCCCGTAGACCCGCAGGTCGAACACCTCGGCCCTCGCGGCGCCCCAGGTCCGGTAGACCACGAGGCGCAACCCAGTGGCCAGCACCAGATCAAAGCAGTGGCGCTGGAACCGTTGGCTATTCTCCCGGGCTCGCACGACCACGACCGGGCCGGCGGCGGTCAAGGCCACCAGGTCGTAATCCCGCACCAACACGGGGTACATGGCCCCAGCCAGATTGTGGCGACGCACATTCAGATCGCTGTTGAAGACGACCTCGACACTGGCGACGTCGGCGGCCTCGGGAAAGGCAAGCTCCAGCCACTCCGGCTGACCGATGTCCAGCCCGGCGGAGGCCCAGCAATTGGGCAGGCCATGGGGCCGGATGTGACCATTGACTGCCTGTTCCGGCCCGTAAACCGACCGGGCGGGGGCAAGCAGGAAGGACGGCGTGTGGGGCAGGGTCCAGAAGCTGTTGCGGTAGCCGAGCTCGGGCACGTCCGGAACAGTGATGCCCAGCACCCCGGTCAGTTGGTCGCAGGCCATGCCAAGATGGATGTTGGGATTGCGGCGGAAGACCATGAAGAGCTTCCTCCCCGGCCCGGGCGCCACGTTCAACCCGAACTCCGTCCAGGCCCGGGCGTGGACCGGTTGCGTGAAGGCACCGAGATGGGTGGCAAATCGGTAGTTCTCGGCGCGGTCGGCCGCATAGACATCCAACACCGCTTCGTCGGGCTCGCGCGCTTCCAGATGGAAGGAGATACTGGCCAGCACCTCGCCCGCCACCGGCAGGACGAGCCCGAGGCGTTCGCTCAGTGCCCGCCACTGGTCGGTCCGGGCCAACTCCAAACTGGCAACGGAGGAGGCCGTCGCCCGGGACCTGCGGGAGAGATCCCCCGCTTCCTTCAGACAGTAGCCCGGAATACTCTGGTCGTTGCGCACGAGTCGCCGCTGCAACTCGGGCATGTGGGCCTCGGGCAGATCCTGCGGCAGCAGATCGTTCTGCAGGCAGTAGGCGACCGCCTCGCCCACGGCCTGGCCCATGACCGCCGTGGTGGCGATCACCCGCAAGGTACCCAGACCTTCATGCGAAACGCTGATATTGCGCCCCGCAAAAAGCAGATTCTGGACGTTCCGCGAGTAGAGAATGCGGAAGGGAATGTCGATGATGCCCGGCGTCTGGTCGTGGGTGCAGCCCGGCTCGGGATCGCGATACCCATGGGGTGGATGAATATCGATGGGCCAGCCACAGTGGCCGATGGAGTCAGCGAAAGAGCGCTGTTCCAGAAAATCGTGAGCCGTGGCGATGTAGGGGCCAAGCAGGCGACGCGATTCCCGCTTGCCGGGGAGGTAGGCGATCCAGTCGATCTCCTGCCGGGCTACATCCTTGAACTTGCCGCTGTTCTTGATGTAGTCCCAGAGCCCATAGATGAGCTGGCGGCAGTGCCACATGACCTGATCGTCATCGTGGATCGAGTCGATGTCCCCGCCGTATTCGGCCCACCACAGGCCATAGAACGAACAGGCATCGGGCTGCCGGTAGAAGGTCCGCGCCACGCCCTTATCGGGATCGATCAGGGTGGGCAGTTCGCTCACGTCCAACGCCCAGTCCGGGGCGACGTACTCCACCGGATGGCCGCGGTCGATGCTGGAGAACAGCAACGTAGCGCCCATGGTCCCCCGATCCGCCGTCGCCGGGGCATGGGTCTCGCCGTACTCGTCCTTGGCCTCGCGCCCGATCCGGTAGTCGGCCCCCGCCAGGAACCCCACGGTGCCATCGCCGGAGCAATCCACGAAGAACGTCCCGTGGAAGGTGAGAATCTTCTCCGAACGCAACTGCAGGGCCTCGACCGAGGCAATGCGTCCGTCGGAGTGGCAGTCCACCTGGTAGACACTGGTGTTCAGGAAGAACTCCAGGTTCGGCTCGGCGTGGACCATGTCGAAATACAGCTCGTCGTAGTAGAGCCAACGCCAGATGCCGCTGCGGTGGGTCTTCTCCGCCAGGCTCAGGCTCATCTCCTCCATGATCCCGGTCTCGCGGGCAAAGCGGTTCCACGGGGCGGCATCGGCCCCGGACGGGGTCACACGCACCTCGCTGGACGCGCTACCGCCGAGCACGGGTCGGTCGCTGATCAGGGCCGTCCTGGCCCCGCCCCGCGCGGCCGCCAAAGCAGCGCAGATTCCGGCCGGCCCCGCGCCAACCACCACCACGTCGTAGGTCTTCTCAACGCGCTGGAACTCCCGCCCGCTGGCGTCACCTTCCTGGCGGATCATGGGTTTCATCGTGGTCCCCTTACAGAACGGGGTTGACGACGAAGCTGCCGCCGCGGCAGTCCTTCAG
>JABGQJ010001038.1 GCA_018648945.1 Victivallales bacterium | reverse complement strand
GGGCGCCACCTTCCTCGGCTTCGCCTGGGCCGCATGGCTAATCGCTGCGGCCCTCAGAGGGAAACTGCGCCTGCGAGGCGATTTCCTGTTCCTAGTCCCCGTCGCCTTGCTTGCCATGGCCTTCGCCCAGCTAGTACCCAATGCGCCCTGGACCGCCCTGGGGCCCGCAAACGTCGCTCGCTGGCAAGAGCTGTCCGCCGCTCTCGGCACCGAACTCGCGCCGCGCCTTTGCCTGGCCCCCGCCCAGGCGACCGACGCCATATCGGTCCTTGTCCTCACCCTTTCCTTTGCCTTCCTGGCCTACCAGCTCTTCGGCACCCAGCGGGGACTGCTCCAACTCGCGCTCGCCGTGGTCGCTGCGGCGCTGCTCAACGCCGCCCTCGGCTATGCGACCTTTTTCGAGGCCATCAAGGCCCCCTATGAATCCCTGCGTGGGGCTTCCTGGAGCACGGTCATGGCGGGGACCTTCTGGAACCGCAACCATTTCGGAGAGCTCATGGTGGCGGGAGCCCTCCATGCGGTGGGCATCGCCTTGGCGGTTTGGTTCACCCACCTGCAACGAGAGAGAAAGCGCCCAACTGGGCTCCTGCGCTACCTGCGGCGACACTGGCAAGGCCTGGTGATGACCGCTGCGGTGATTGCACTCGCCTTGGCGGGGGCCGAAGCCCTCTCGCTCTCCCGCGGCGGTTTCCTCGCCGGTACCTTCGCCTTGCTCCTCCTCCTCTCCTTGGCCTGGTGCAGGCGGAGCGCCCGCTCCCGGCTCGCCATGTTCACGCTCGCGTTCCTCCTGCTCGCCGTGGTAGGCGGCCAGCCGACGCTCGGCAAACTGGCAGACCGCTTCGACTCGTTGCTCGGCGTCCGGGAGCTCACTCTCGATGGGCGCGTCTGGATCTGGCGGGAATCCCTAGTGGTCCTCAGGAAGCACTGGCTAGCAGGCATCGGTCCCGAGGCCTTCAGCACTGTCAGTCCGCGCTACGAAGGCCCGTGGAAGGGCGAGCGGATTTCGTTGCATGCCCACAACGACTGGCTTGAACTGCTCATCGAGTACGGCCTCCCCCTCGGCACCATGGTCCTGGCTGCGTCGTTTGTCTGGCTGGTTCTCGCCCTACGGCGCTGCTGGCGCCAGTCCGACCCCTTGGCCTGCTGGCTCGGCTGCGCGGCCGGCTGTTCACTCATCGCCAGCGCTCTCCACAGCCTGGTCGACTACCCCCTGCGCAGCCCGGGAATGCTCACGGTCGCTAGCGCCGCTGCCGTTCTCCTGGCTCTGGCCAGTCGCAGCAAACAGCAGCGGGTGCCCCGCCGGCACTGGCGCTGCAACACCCCTGCCCGGCTGGCCCTCGCCGGGTCCGCGACTGCGCTTGCTATTCTGGTCATTCTCCTCGCCCCCGGCTACCTCAGCGCCAGTCGGGCGCGCGCCGAGCTGCGCGACTTTACTCGGCCCCACGTCCTTCCCGTCAGCAGCCTTGTACCTGCCAGCAAGGCCGCCACCCTTCTGGCGGACCAAGTCCTCGACCGCTGGCCTGGGCACGCCGTCTCCCTCATCCTTCGGGGAATCGCCCAAGACACACTCGCCCTGGCCCAATGGCGCGACCTGGCTGCGGCCCCAGCCCCAGCCCCGGACGCCAGGGCCGCCATCGAGGCCCTCCTGCGCGCCTCCGTCGCCGACCTACAGGAAGCCTGCCGACTCGAGCCCTGCAACGGTCGCACTCAGGTCCGCCTCGCCACGTCTCTCGACCACCTCTACCAGCTTACTGGCAGCTACGACGAAGCGCGACTCCGACGCCTCTACGACGTCGCTGCCGCCGGCTCCTCCAGCATGGCCAGCGATGTCATTCTCTGTGCAAATGGCTTCTGGGAATCGTGGCAACGGACGGGTGCCGGGGAGGGCACCGCCAGACAGCGCCTCCTGGCCCTCTTCGCCCAGGTCATCCGACTCGAACCAAGCTACGCCGCCGAGATCCTGCAACGTCTGGGCACCGCCGGCATTCCTCCTAGCGAATTGCGCGCCATCGTCTCGGACCACCTCCTCGCCCATGAAGCCCTCTATACCGAACTGGAACGACAGCTTCTCTACGACGAGTGCCTGGCCGAACTCGACGCCCTGGCCGCCTGCAACGAGGCCCGCCTCCACCAGACCAAGTCCACCCTCTTCACCACCGAGATCGTCACCCACTCCCTGCCCCCAACCGGCGATGTGACCGACTCCATTGCGCGTCGCCGCGTCCAGACCCTCGGCATGCTCGGTCGCTGGCAGGAACGCAATGCCCTCCTGCACCAGTGCCGACTGCGAGGCGATGAGGCGGCCCGCGGACAGCTGGCCAAGGCGGCCGAATACCTCGCGGCCGGTTACCCTCTCATCGCCCTGCCATTGATCGAGCGCGTGCGCCACCGTGCCCCGGATTTTGTGGAATCCCATATCCAGGCCTGTCGCACCCTCCAGGTCCTCGACCAAAGCGACG
>JABGQJ010001037.1 GCA_018648945.1 Victivallales bacterium | reverse complement strand
CCAGTGCGCGGGCATCGATCTGCGATGTGGGGTCCGCACGGTGCAGCCATCGGCCGATACCAGGGTGCTCCTGCGTGACGGGATCTCTCGCCCTGTGTTACTCCGGCGTCAGGTCGGCAAGGGGCGCGTGTATGTGCAGGCGGCGGACGTGGTTGGCTATCCGCTTGTTGCCTTGCTCGAACGCGTTTTCCAGGACATGGACGCAACCCCCAACTGGCATCTGCTGGCCGAGATCCGCCTCGTGGGAGGGAGCGAGGCCGCCCCGAATGTGCTCGTCTCGCGCCGGTCCTATTCGGACCGCCATGCGCTCCTGCTCCAGAACCGCGATGGCTATGCCAAGGACCTCCAACTCCGACTGCCCGGAATCGGGGGGGGATGGCAGGTCTCGAGCGGACTGACCCAACGGGCCGAAACGGTGGATGCTGACGGTAGTGTGCGGTTGGCATTGGGGGCAGGGGACCCAGCCGTGCTGATCTGGCGACGGTAGCCCTGAAGGGCTGGTCCGGAGGTCTTCCCGTTAGCGGAACTGACCGAAGAGGTCATGGGTCGGCCATTCCTTCACGGAGTCGGCAGCGAGATGGAGTCGCTCCCGGATCGCCCCTGCCAGGGAACCGCCAGCGGGACTTGCGTGGGCATTGAAGAGGACCACCCAGTTGATCCCATCATGGCGGCGCACCAGGGACGACGACGTTCCCTCCATGTTGCCGCCATGCCCTGTGGTCTGCCCGCCCCGGCCGTTGGGGGTCACCTGCCAGCCGAACGCGTAGTAGCCGATCCGTGGCTTGCCGTCGCTGTCGTAGCCATTGCTGTCCTTGGGCCGGGCAAACATTGCCTCGATGCTGCCCTGGTGGAGGATGGGGCATGCGTCCGGCTTGTCGAAAGCCACGGCGAATCGCATGAGATCGACCACTGACGCAATCCAGCCGCCGTTGGCATCCATGACCGGGATGCATCTGGCGTAGGGGACATGGACCCGCTCTCCCTTCCTCGGCCCGAAGCTGGCCGTGATCATTCGCTCCCGCCCGTATTCCACTTCGCCCGGCACCAACTCCTCGCGCGCCGTGCCGCCAATCCTCATGCCGGTGGCATCGACCGGGCCCAGGACGTGTTGGGTCACGTACTGCTCGTATGTCTGGCCGCTGGCTACCTCGATTGCCCTGCCCAGGAGGATGTAGCCGAAGTTGGAGTAGGACGACCTGGTGCCAGGGCCGAACTGAAGCGGTTGCCCCATCATGTAGCGGATCATGTGGGCGTGGGTGGGTGGCATGGGCACGCCGAGGGCCGTCGCCACTCGCGTGGTGCCACGGATGCCCATTGGGCCGAAGCTCTTGTCCCGGTCCCAGCCGCCTTGGTGCAGGAGGAGGTGGCGGATGGTGATGGTTGCCAGGCGCGGGTCCGGTTGGGTTCCCTCCTCCAGGTGGGGGGGGTAAGACAGCAGCTCGAAGATCCGGGCATCCAGGTCCAGTTTCCCCTGTTCCACCAGTTGCATGATGGCGGTCGCCGTGACCGGCTTGGAGACGCTCGCGATGCGGAAGCGGGCCGTCGGTACCACCGCTCGCGTCCGCGCCCGGTCCGCGTGGCCGAATCCCCGGGCGTAGACGAGTCGCCCGTCTTTCGTCACAGCCAACGCTGCGCCCGGGACGTCGTGGGTGGACATGAATGCGGTCATCAGGTCGTCAAACGGTTTCATGGCTTCCTCCACAGGTGGATTGGTGGTGTTCATCGCGCTTGGACAGAAGGCCAGGCGGACCCCCTGTGATGCATAGTGGCCCCCGGGACGGCGCGACCCCCGTCCCGCCGTCGTCACTGGGCCCTGGGCCAGACTGCCGCCGCGAATGGTCCGGGATCGTCCTTTGGCCGGACCACCGGGGTCCGTCTGCTCTTCTGCACTGTACTTGGCGAACCAGTCGCTGCACCACTCATTCACATTGCCGAGCATGTCGTGGAATCCCCAGGCGTTCGCGGATCTTGTGCCGACCGCGTGGGCCTGCCCGTCTGCGTTGCTGGCAAACCACTCGTATTCGTTCAGCTTGGTGACGTCGTTCCCAAAAGGGTAGCTGGTGGTCGAGCCGGCCCGGCAGGCATACTCCCATTCGGCTTCGGTCGGCAGGCGGAATGGTGGGCCTGCATGTGTGCTCACGCTCAACCGCGCGGCCAGGCGTTGGCACTCGTGCCAACTGACGGCCATGGCGGGGTGCCTGGGCCCATGGCTGGTTATGGATTCGCGCCACCAGGGCCGGGCGGCCATGAGCTGCTCCCACTGGAACTGGGTAGTTTCGTACTTCGCCAGGTAGACAGGCCTGGTGAGGCGGACCCGATGGGCCGGGCCCCGCCACCCGGATTGCCCCTGCCCGATGACGAACTCCCCGGGAGTCAGCAGCACGAATTCCATCCTTGGGTTGCGGAGCCAGATTTCGTAGGGCCAACTCGTCTCCGGATCGACCGCCAGCCCGTTCTGCCA
>JABGQJ010001036.1 GCA_018648945.1 Victivallales bacterium | reverse complement strand
GGGGAGCACGCGTGTCCGGAACTCCTCTCCTCACAATGCGGGAGGACGAGGTAGGGAGCCCCTGCATGAAATGTCAGAGGGCCCGGATGCCCCGGAGCAACGAGCAAGGGGGTTCCCGGGGGACTCAGCGACCGGCCCTACGGGTACAGCTCCAGCTCCGTAATCTCATTCAGAGCACGACCGGACCAGTTGGCGCGGGCCTTCTTGCAGAGCACGCGCAGAGATTTGGTGGTGACCGGCTGGCCCTTCCACTCGAGGCGGTGGAGAAGCTGGTCGCGCCAGCTGTGAATGGTGCGCCACTCGCCGGCGACATCGATCTGCAGTTCCGCATCGCGGATGCTCGGACTGTAGAGAACCACGCGGGAGAAGGTCAGAGGCTGGTCGAAACTGAGATGGCACTGGGTGCGATCGCCATAGGCGGGCAGCCAGCCGCCGGCGTCGCGCGCGCCATCGGCCAACTCGTTGCTCCGACTGAAGATCCCCTTGCCACCCATGACCTGCCACTTCACGCCGGGTTGGGCCAGGAGATTCCCCTTCTTGGCGGCAGCGGCCAGCTTCGTGTCGATCTCCGTCTGGATCTCAGCCAGCGTGCGCAGATACGGCAGGGCTTCGAGCGTGGTGTAGACATGGACCCCAAGCCGCCCAAAGCGGTCGGTGAAGACGCCGTCCTTGACCTCGACGGTCCGGTTCTCGCGCAGGACGATCAGGCGCGTGGCCTTCAGCTCCCTAAGCGCGGGGCAACTGATGGTGGTCTCGCCACCCTTGTAGCTCTGGTTGACCGCCACGATGAAGGCATGCGTGGGCCGGCCCACCCTCTTCTGGCAACGCTTCGCGATCACGTCCACCTGCTCGTCGCTCGACTCGCACTCGGTCGCCGTACCGGGCAGTTTCCAGGCAGGGGCGAGCAGCGCCAGTTCCTCGAACACCGCATCCATGGCGATGCGGTTTTCCAAGTGGTTCCAATAGCCATTGAAGATGAAGGGCACGATCCCCTTGGCCCCGTTGGCCAGAGCAGTGAAGGTGAACCAGCGCGATTCCAGGAAGTTGGGGTGCCGACTGGTGGGGCCGCCATAGGAGAAGGTCTGCGGCATGCACCACATGGCCTTCGAGCCATCATTCGCGCCCACGCCCTGGCGCATGACGTTGCGGATACCGGCCAGGTAGTTGGCGAAGCGACGGGTGCCGTCGTCGTACTGCTGCGGGCTCAGGTACGGATGGGGACACATCACATCGCAGGCATCCATGTACTGCGCAGGGGCGCGGCTGACGATCATGCAGAACCGGTTCGGGTCCAACTCGCGCAGCGCCAGGTACAGGCTGCGCAGGTAGAAGGGGGAGACCCCGCGGCACTCGGGCTCGTCACTGATGTAGTAGCCAATGATGTTCCGGTCGTTCCGCGTCTCGGCCACCAGCTTGCGCAGCTTGGCCCGCAACGCCCCGTCGATGGGCTGGTCCAGTTTGGCCTGCGTCTCGTCGATCATGCGGGTGATGCCGCGCAAGGTGTAGAGCCCGGTCTCGTAGGTGGCGTCGCGGGTGGCCCCCATGATGAAGTTGGTGGTGCGTGGCAACTGCGCTTCAGGGAAGGCAGCAGAACTGCGCACATAGTTCATGCTGCCGTACCAACCCCGAATGAATACCGGGAACCCGTTGATCAACAGATTACCCTCGGCATCCACCCGCGCCTCGACCGCGCCTGGCCCAAGCTTCCGGAAGGGCACTTCGACCTCGGCCAGCACCCGCTGCTTCTTGTCCTTCCCGGCGAGGACTTCCCCACGCAACGTGTAGTCGCCGACCGGCAGATGGTCGGCGTCGATCTCGAAGGCGACCTCGGGACCGAGCTGATCGGTCTCGAAGACCCGGGGCAGGCTGTTCGTACCAGCCAGGCTCACCCGCGCCACCACATCCTGCCCATCGGTGGGGATGACAATGGTCATCGTCCCCCGGATCGCGGTCACGGTCTGGGAGGGGTAGATGCAGTTGCGGTAGTTCGGCTCGGTCACCTTCAGAACGAGCGGTCCGTAGCGGAACCACTCGTCGAACCGCGCCGCCAGGACCGGGGCGCCCGCCCCATCCACGACCTCGACCAACACCGGGTATTTGCCCTCCGCCGCCAGGGCGAAGGCGGGGAGCGTGGGCATTGCCGTGCCCTTGGCCGGCAGACTGAGCGCCGTCTCCACGCTGGGTTGACCCGCCGCCAGCACGGTCAGGCGCAAGGTGCCGGACACGGGCATGTCTCCCCGGTTCTCAATCCGCAGGGATGGGGTGACCTGGAAGCCCTTCTCGGCGGGGCGCAGAGAGAAGCTCGCCGAATCCGCGAAGAGATTGAACCGGCCCCGGTCCACGGGAAGTGGTCCCAGCGTGCCGAAGCTATCCACATCGTGGTACTTGTTGCCCGGGCTGAACTGGGAGAAGTAACGCGGTTTCGGCGTGCGGGTGCGCGAGAGCGAGAACGCCCAGTTCTCCGCCC
>JABGQJ010001035.1 GCA_018648945.1 Victivallales bacterium | reverse complement strand
CTGGGGCCACAATCTTCAGCGGCAGATTGATCGCGCCTTTGCCGGCGGCGTTCGCAGCTTTGACCACGAGATGGGGAACGTCGCCGGTGACGCGGACCAGATCGCAGGAGATGGTGTACCAGCCGGCGGTGATCGGCACGCGCGTCTCACCTGCCTCCGGGTCCCACAGGTTGTGGACGCGCACGCCGCTGTTCGGTTTGGGCTGGGGCTTGCCAGCAGCGGGCTTGAGTTCCCGCTTGATGGTCTCGGCCAGGATCCCTGCCAGGAACTGGTAGCCTTCCTTGATGGGATGGAGCTCGATCTTGGGTCGCCAATCAGGCAGTGCCCGGACGGGTTTCTCGTACTCGACCCAGACCACCTTGCCAGCAGCGAATGCTCCGTCGGCGAAGCGCTGGCGGAGAATGACGTTGGTGGCGGCGTTGGTCTCGTCCCGCAGGGGGTTCTTGGTGTCGCAGGGCAGAATGCTGCCCAGGAAGACCTTCCGCACAGAGGGCTTCTTGAGCAGTAGGTTGACCAACTCCTCGATCTTCTTGGCGGAGCGTTCACTGCCGGGTTTGAGGTCGGCAGCCGCTTTGACGTTGTTGTTGTTCGTACCGATGAGGAGGCTGTAGTAGGGGCAGTCGGGGATGTCGCCGACGCGGGCGATGACTTGATCGATGCTGTTCCCGCCCTCGCCCGCATGGCTGTAGCCCAGGGCGGCGGTGTGGGTGCCGACAAAGGCCAGGGAAGGAATCTCGTCGAGCAGGTACTTGCGCCAGTAGTCGCCATGGCGCCACCAGGTGATGCTGTCGCCGATCATGCAGAGGGGAATCTGGGTCGGCGTGGTGCCGGTGCCGGAGACATCGAAGTCGAAGCGGATTGGCACCGGCGGGTTCAGTTCGTTCTTGGTGGCCAGCCGGGGGATCAGGGTGACGGTACGGGTCTCGTCCTTGGCCAGTCGGGCTTCCCAGACCTGATGTTCCTTCCATGGTCCCCACGCGCGGTTGCCGCCAGTCATTTCCAGCGCCTGCTTGCCCTTGAGCCACACGGACTTCGCAGCCTGCAAAGCTGTGGGCAGAGGGGCGTACTGCTGGCGGTTGGCCACGACCCTCTCCAGTCCCTGATTCAGGATGAAGTAGAAGGCCAATGGCTTGCCGAAGCGGTTGGTCGCGGTGCAGAGCACGCGGTCGGGCTGGAAGTCGTAGACGATTTCCCCCCAACGGTTCTCGCCCCGCAGCTTGGTCTCCCCCTCGCGCCGGACCTTCTCGAGCGGGCCATGGCCCTCCATACATAGATAGCAGCCGCCGGGGGTGATGCCGGCGGGAGCGAGGAACTGCACGCCGCCAGACTCCAGGCCCATCAGGTACCCCCGCGCGCCGATCTGTGCCGTGTAACCGTCGGCTTTGATGTCCCAACCGCCCTTGGTGGCGGTCAGTTCCACGCCCGCGTTGGTGATTGTCGCCACTGCCATCGCCATTAGAAATGCTCGCATGGTTGCCCCGCGTTGCTGGAAGGTCCATTTCCCTCAGGTGGAAGGTAGGGGCGCTCCGCGCGGGCGCAAGTCTCGCCCTGGCAAAGGTGGCAACTGGGCCACGCCTTCGCTATGGTTCGACGTCGGCGAAGTTGCACCATCTTCAGGAGAATGACCCATGAGCGAAAAACGTCTTGCCTTAGTCGGGGCGCATCCCGACGACTGTGATATCCTCGGTGCTGGTCTGGCCCTGCGCTACCGGGCGTTGGGCTGGAAGGTGCTCTTCGTCTCCATGGCCAATGGCGACTGCGGTCACCAGAGCATGAGCCGGGCGGATCTGGCGGCACGGCGGAAGGCGGAGACCGAAGCGGTCGCCAACCTGTTGGATATCGATTACATCGTGATGGATGTGCCGGATTGCGACGTCATGCCCACGCTGGAGCAACGTTGGGACCTGATGCGCGTGCTGCGGCGCTTCGCACCCGATCTCGTGGTGACTCACCATACCCAGGACTACCACCCCGATCATCGCTACACCTCCCAGCTCGTTGGTGACGTCTCCTTCCTGCTGAAGGTCCCCCACTGCTGCCCGGATGTGCCGGCCTTGCGCAAGGACACGGTCCACGCGTTCTTCTACGCACAGCGCCAGGTCGACCGGACCAATGACTTCTCCGTGGCCTTTCCCATCGACGACCTCTGGGAAACCAAGTTGTCGGCCCTGGTCTGCCACGAATCCCAGATGTTCGAATGGCTGCCCTGGGTGGCCAACAAGGACATGTCCATCATCCCGCCAGCCGACGATCCCGCTGGCCGGAGGGCCTATGTGGATGTGTGGCGCCGCCCCGCCTTCGAGCGCGTCGCCGAACAGTACAGCGAGACGCTGCCGGCGGGCACGAAGCTGGCCGAGGCCATCTATGCGGCCCCCTATCCGACCGGCCTGAATGCCGAGAATGCCCGGGAGCTGTTTCCGTTTGTGTAGGAATGGAATGATGGAATGATGGAATGATGGAACGATGGA
>JABGQJ010001034.1 GCA_018648945.1 Victivallales bacterium | reverse complement strand
CCGCTCTCCAAGCCCGCCTTCTCGGTGGTGGTGATCATGAACCTGCTGGGTACCTGGAACAACTTCCTCTGGCCCTTCATCACTAATACCGAGGGCAAGAGGCACGTGCTGGCCAGCGGGCTTTACACCTTGGCACGCAGCACGCACGCCGCCAACTTCAGCACCGTCTACTCGGCCTATGCGGTGTCCAGCATCCCCCTGCTGGTGCTCTTCGTCTATGCCACCAAGCCCTTTATCCAGGGCATGACCTCCGGCGCGCTCAAGGCGTAGGGCGGAGCAGTGGACGGAGTGGACGGAGTGGACGGAGTGGTTTCTTTTCCTTTGGCCCCGTCGGCGCTAGAGTTGCGCATGTGACAGCGCCGGTACGGGAGTCTCTGATGCCGTTCGTCCCAACCATCCGTCTGATTGCTTGCATGGTGTGTCTGGTGACCGCTAGTTGCCTGGCTCAGGATGTCGTGGTGGAGGACTGGCTGCGGCAGGAGAAGGTGATTCGCAAACGGGATGCGGGCACGCCTGCCGCCTTCGCCGAGCTTTGCCAGCGGGCGATGGCCTTTGCCAGGGAACTGAGGCCCGAGCTGCCGGAGGCAAGCGCACGTCTGTTGGGTCGAATCGCCACGACCCAGTTGGCGGCGAAGGCCCTGCCAGCAGGTGATGCCGCAAGAACGAAGCGTCTGGCGCTCTATCTGGCCGTGCGGCAGGAGTTGCGCGCCTTGTCTCTGGCGACTGCTGCTACGGACTTCGACCAGTTACTGTTCGTCAAACGTCACTGGCCTGGTTGGTCCCATCAGTGTTCCCACCGCATGGGGGAGGCCCAGAAACCGGGGGCCAATCTCTGTGTGTTACGTGGTCTCAGACCCGACGGGGAGGTACGGGAGTTGCTGACCGGGGAGTTCGCCGTTGGTGGGATCGGCAGGCCTGATCTCTCCTTCGATGGCACCCGCATCGTCTTCCCCTTTGCCAGACAACGGGCCAAGCCCACCCGTTACGTCACCGGCCAGCCCGGTCGCCGTGTGGGTGCCTGCCACATGTACGACCTCTACGAAGTGGCTGTGACCGGCGACGAGCCACGCCAACTGACCGAAAAGCCTGGCTCCGAGGACACCGAGCCCTTCTACCTGCCCGATGGGCGTATCGGTTTCAGTTCCAGTCGGGGTGGGCAGCTCGTGCAGTGCGGGGATTGGGCCTTGGCCTGCGGGCTCTACACCATGGCGTCTGATGGGAGCGACCTGCGGCGCATCACCGAACCCAAGGAAGGCGAGTTCTATCCCAGCATGCTGGCCGATGGCCGCATCGTCTACACCCGTTGGGATTACGTGATGAAGGGGTTCAACGTTATTCAGCAGCTCTGGACTGTCTACCCCGATGGGCGGGGGGCGCGCCTGGTCTACGGCGACCACTATGCCTTCAGCCGTGGCCCCATCACCTTCCAGGAAGCCCGGCAGATCCCTGGGACTAGTCAGATCCTCTGTGTCGGGCATGCCCATCACAACCAAGGCATCGGCCCCGTGCTGACGGTCGACCTGGCCCGGCATCGGGATGGTGCCCGTGGCATGCGCAATCTGACCCCTTGGGTTGCCTACCCCGAGATCTCCGCAGCCTTGCTGGACGAGCGCGGGAAGGAGCGGGTGGAACTGGTCGGCGACCACCGTTCGGGCTGGTATAGCTCGCCATGGCCACTTTCCTCTACCCAGTATCTGGCCTGCTACTCCTTCGAACGGAATGCGGCTGTGGATGCCTACGGGGTCTATCTGATGGACCGCTTTGGCAACCAGGAACTGATCCTGCGACTGCAGGGCTCCTCCTGCTACTCGCCGATTCCCCTGCGTCCACGGCCCGTGCCGCGGGCTTTCCCGGACCTGGTACGGGATGCGCCCGCCGACGCGCCTGCTGTCTGTGTTTTGCAGGACGTGCATGCTGGCCTGAAGGGAGTGGCTCCTGGCACGGTGAAATACATCCGCGTGCTGGAGACGCGCTCGAAGCTCGTCCACACGGTGCCGCAACGGGTGGATGTGGGCGTGAACTCCGGCTGGGATGTGCGCGGCGTTCTGGGTACTGTGCCGATTGCCGAGGACGGTTCGGCCTGTTTCGAGATTCCCGCCGGGAAGCAGATCTTCTTCGAGGCCCTGGACAAGGACTTCCTGGAAGTGAGACGCATGCGCAACTTCCTCAATGCTCAGCCTGGTGAGACGGTCGGCTGTGTCGGTTGTCACGAGGCAAATCCCCAGACCCCGGGCCACGCCGCCCGGAGTCTGCGACAGGCTCCCCTGCGCCTCACGCCGCCGCCGTGGAAGACGTCCGAAATGGGGTTTCGCGAGCGTATTCAGCCAATTCTGGACGCCCGTTGCATCCGTTGCCACGACGGCGCCACCAAGCGGAAATCGAAGCTTGATCTGCGCCCCAAGAAGTGGATCGAAGCTCCCCGGGGAATCAATGCCGACCAGGGCCCGCAGCATCTTGTGACCGCCCCGTTTCTTGGG
>JABGQJ010001033.1 GCA_018648945.1 Victivallales bacterium | reverse complement strand
CTTGGGCTCGGGGACGATGGCCAGCGGCGTGACGGCCGGCGCAGAAGCCACAGCGGGGATCTCCTCGTGATTCTCGTCCACGTTCGCGTAGCGTTTGCGCATGCTCGCGCGGACGCCCTCAGCCGCCACGGCCTTCTCGCCAACGATGCCGGACCACTCGCCGTGGAACGGCGTGTTCATGTCGATCCAGGCGACCAGCCGGTCCCAGTCCTCGGCCGAGAGCTTCACGCCGAAGTGCCCCTTGCGCAGGATCTGGACGAGTTCGGTGCTGTCGGCATGGAACTCCATGGGAGCGAGCATGTGCATATCGCTCTCAATGCCGGGATGGCGCACGTAGCGGTGCAGATTGCGGTAGGCTTCGCTGAACTTGCCCCCGTCTCGACCGTTCACATGCCCGCTCATCTTGGAGGTCCATTTGGTCTTCATGGGCTCGTTCAGCAGGCTGAAGACGGGTTTGCCACGGAAGGTGGTGGTGTCGTTGTGGCAGCGGATGCAGTTGCGGTCGAGGACCGGTTGCACTTCGCGCGCAAAACCGAAATTCCGGGTCTTGCCGCGCCAGTCGCTCAGATCGGTGGGTGCCTTGCGGGCGGCGAGGGTGAGTTTAGCGGGAGGCGTGTTGTTTTGGGCTTCGTGGCAACCCACGCAGGAGATGGTCTCGCCGGGCATGGCAGTGAACCAACTGCGCATGAGTTGGACGGCCTTACCCTCCTTGTCCAGCGGCTGGACGGCGACGGGAACGTTCGCGGGGACGCGGAAGAAAGCCGAGCCGTCGCTTTCCACCGGCACGGTGCCGAGGATGCGGCGGCAATCCCAGGGACCATCCATGCCGATGGAGCCGTAGAGCCCGCCGAAGCCACGATAACCGTAGGTGTAGGTGAACAGGCGGAGGGACTTCACGGCGCCTCGGGGAATTCCCTTCAGCCCGCCGCCCCGGTAGATGTCCGACAGGTAAACCAGACCGTCCTTGCGCTTCAGGTCGATGCGTTCCGGGATGACCGGCGGGGCGGAGGTCTTGCGCAACGGAATGGGTTCGAGCATGGCCATGCCGGGTTGCTGGGCGAGGAGGGTCATGTTGTCGAAGGAGTCCGCGAGGTAGACCCCCCACTTGTGCTTAGAGCTGGGCTGGGCGGAGACCAGGAAGTACTTGCCTGAGCCGCGCCCATCCTCCCGTCCGAGCGGGAAGGGGTGCATGAAGTGGGGCCAGGACTTGTCCGCCAGGCGGTCGGCACAGATGGCCTCCACCGGCTGCCCAAAGCCGGGGATGCGTTGCACAACCCCGCTGGCTTCACGGCGGCCACGGGCGGGATCGAAGACCACCAGCTCGCCCATGCGGCGCACGCCATGGTGACCGGAGACGATACCGACCACTTGGCTGGCCAGGCCCGGAATCGGGCGCGCGTAGAAGACGCCATTGGGCCAGTACGAGTTGCTGCCGTAATACTCCATCTGGGAGGTGCCGTCGGGATTGCAGTGGAAGAGGATGCGGGAGTTGGCGTGAGGCAGATCCGCATACTCCCAACGCAGGTAGAGAATGCGCCCGTTGTTCAACACCGTGGGGCACCACGCGTGTTCCTGATCGAAGCTGATCTGCCGACTCGCGCCCGTCTCCCGGTCCAGGCGGAAGAGATGGGCGACGGGCGTGCTGCCGTAGACGCAGGGGACGGCCACCATGGCGGCGGTGGAGGTGTAGAGGATATCGCCGTCGGGCAGGTAGCAGGCGTCGTAGTTGTTGATGAAGGGCTCCGCCTCGGGGCTGACTTGTTGCGGCGGGGTGCCACCGGCAAGGCCGTATTCGTAGACCTGCCACGGCCCCTTGGGATCGGACTTGGAGAAGAGGACGCGGTCGCCGTCGGGATGCAGGTCCACATCGCCCACGAAGCCATCGTCGGCGGGGCGATAGAGTGTTGTGATCTTGCCGCCGGGACGCACCGGCGAGAGCACGGCCAGATCATTGCCATAGCCATTCTTGCGGAGCATGGAGTTGCTCTGCCAGTTGGCAGGAAGCCCCAGATTGTTCGCCTTGCGGCGGACGAGCAGGAGCTGGTCGAAGTCCAGCAGCGGATTTTCCAGCAAAGCCTTGGTGGAGAACGCGGCGATTTCCTTGGCGGCGGGAATGGCCGAGGCGTCGTACTTCGCCAGCCTCTCGGCCAAGCCGACGGGGATGCTGTCGAGGCGCTTGAGGTAGGCGGGGCCGTTCGTGTATTCCTTGGGGAAGGTCCGGGTCAGATCGCGGACCGCTCGGCGCAAGGCCGGCAGATTCACCCGTGCGAACTCGCTGGCGACCTGCTCAATCTTCCCCTTTGCTGTCCACAGCTCAGCCAACAGTCCCAGCAGAGCAACCGGCTCGCTCGCTTCCCCGAAGCGCGGGGCAGACTGCCTGCCTAGGGCACCCAGTTCGCCGGTCAGGGTGGCGGCCAGCTCACGCAGAGCCTTGGTCTGGTCTTTCTGCGCCCAGTTCGTGGCCACCCGTCCGGCCAGGG
>JABGQJ010001032.1 GCA_018648945.1 Victivallales bacterium | reverse complement strand
TCTGTCCTGTCAACCCTCCGGGCTATGGGGGCGTTGCCCCATAAGCGCCAAACCAAGCCACTCCGTGCTCAGGGCTTGTGGGAACACTGAGCGCAGAAGCCCGGCGGTCCCTACTGCGGCGGTCGCCAGGCCTTCATCATCTTGCCGATGGCGCGGACGCGGCTGTCGTCCGGCTTGCCGGTCTTGGGATCGAGAGTGGGGCAGAGCCAGCCACCTTCGTCGTGCTCGTTCCAGGCATACATCATCAGGCTCTGCGCCTCGCAAACTGCCTGGTTGCGGTAGACGAAGTCCATCCCCGCCTTGCAGTGGGCGGCAAGTTCCTCCGGGGTGGGTTCCTCGGTGTGATTCCTCAACATGTGCTCGGACTTCTTGACCCACGGCACAGGGTTGTCGTAGCGGGGCCGGTTGTCCCAGCCGGAGGAAAGCAGGGGAATGTGCTGGTATCCCTTCTTGGCCCATGATTCCCAGTCGGCCACAATCCTGCGATGATAGGCCGCATAGGTCATTCTGTTACCCGCGAACTGGGCATACTTGGTGGAGGCATCGAAGCCGAGTCCTCTGATGGCTGGCCACTCGCTCTGCGGTAGCCCGTGCATGAAATGGACCAGATAGGGGTTCTTGCCGGTTCTGTCCGCGACCAGCTTCCTGATCTCCGCGAGCCTGGCCTGCAGCTTGGCCCTGGTGTCTGGGTTTCCGCCGAGCCCAGGAAGGAAGGTGTAGATGAGCGGACGCCCGTTGAGTACGGTCTGGAAGTTCGGCATCACGCATGCGTCCGACAGGGCTTTGCGGAAGAACGTGTCCCATTCCCGGTAGAGGCTGTGATTGCTGAGCATCAGAGTGAACTTGACCCGTTCCCGATCCGGGTGGGTCAGGAACATCCGCAAGGGCCTCGACATGTCGCCTTGCCAGGGGTAGTTCAGGAACGCCCAGTACACGCCAGCTTGTGCTGCGTACTCGATCTCCCGGGCCAGGATTTCGGGCGAGTCGCCGTTGATGCTGAGCTTGTTCTCAGACTCGATCTTCGCGAAGAACGGGGCGCGGCGGTGGTATCTGGCGGGGCCTAGCGACCGCTCGACAGCCTTGGCGACGCCTCCGGTTCCGTAGAACGCATCCCAGCGGATGGTGCCGATGGTCGGTCGTCCCACTGCTGCGAGAGAGTCCAGCTGCATCTTCCCGCCTCCTGTTTCTTCTGCGCGCAGGATGCTCGGGCCAGCAAGTGTTGCCGCCGCCAGTGATGTAACCAGCCTGCGTCGCTCCCGGTTCACGTCAGCTCTCCACACACCCAGGCTGGCACCAGATCTCGGTGGGCGGCGAGCAGGTCGTCCATGAGGGCATAGATCTCCTTGGACGGCAGCACGGCGGCGGCCAGGGGCGAAAGCAGGGCCGCCTGATAGATGTAGTCGCGGTTCTGCTCCAGCATGCCTCGGGTGACGAGCTCTTGCACGTTGAGATTGGTCTGGATCAGCGCGGCGCACTGGGGTGGCAACTCGCCGACATGGGTGGGCTGAATCCCGTTCCGGTCCACCAGGCAAGGCACTTCCACGCAGGTGTTGTGGGGCAGGTTTGTGATCAGACCGGTGTTCAGGACATTGCCATTGAAGGAGAACGGTTCCCCGGTGGCGATGGCGTGGCAGATGTCGGCAGCGTATTCGCCGGAAGGTCGGTTGGGGATGCTAAAGGCAGTCACTTCCTCGCCGTATTCGGCGTGTCCGAGGCGCATGCGCGAGCGGGGTTTGAAGCGGATCTTGCCGCCGTCGGCGAGCAGGTTTTTGCCCTCCCGGAAGGCCTGTTCCACTTTGCGGTAGATCTCCACGTTCTCGGCGCTGCGTAACAGGTATTCATCGACGGCGACGTCGTACTCCTCGATGAGCGCGTTGCTCGTGAGGAAGTAGGGCACGTACTCGGCAAGGTGATAGCTGGATTCGGTCATGAAGTAGCCGAGCCGCCGGAACATCTCCTGCCGGACCAGCTCCTCGTCCTTCTGTGTGGTATCGAACGCCTGCCGGATCAGGGGATAGGCGTCTTTGCCATCGGCCTCGAACTTCAGGAAGAAGGCCATGTGATTGATGCCAGCGCAGAGGTAGTCGATGCGGTCGTAGGGCACGTCGATGAGCTTGGCGAGCTTGCGGGCCGTGCCGAACACGCCATGGCAGAGACCGACGGACTTGATGCTGGAGCCGCGCAGCATGGCGGCCAGGAGCATGCCCATCGGGTTCGTGTAGTTGAGCAGGTGCGCGTCTGGGCACACCCGCTCCATGTCACGGCAGATGTCCAGCATGACGGGAATTGTGCGCAAGGCGCGGGAGATGCCGGGCACGCCCATGGAGTCGCCGATGACCAGCTTGAGGCCATGTTGCCGACACACCTCGAAATCGACCTGCGTCGTGGGGTCGCCGCCCACCTGGAGGACGGTGATCACGAAGTCCGCCCCGTCGAGCGCTTTGATGCGGTCTGTGGTGGGCAGGAAGGTGGCGTTCGCTCCCCG
>JABGQJ010001031.1 GCA_018648945.1 Victivallales bacterium | reverse complement strand
CAATCTTGGACGAGCGCGCCCTGCGCAAGCGGCAGGCCAAGGGAACCCCAACCCATTCCGGGGACACCTCTCCCCTCTTCGCCTACCGCCGCCTTCACCACACGCTCTGGTGGAAGGACTCAGCCATGGGATCCCAGGTGATTCGGGCCACAAAGAGCTCTGTCCCCTGTCCCTTGTCCCCCGTGTCGCCACCTCGCGGGTCATCGGGTTGCGCTGCGCAATCCAGTCGGCCGTTGTCAATTGATAGGAAAGTGCTTCCCAGCCACGGGAAGGAAGATAGGGCGAGGCGGTGGCAGAGGCAAGGAATGTGGCGTGGCTTGCCTCACCCCATTTCTTGCGTCCACATCCTCCCGGCGCTATTCTCCTCCTCGCGGCCCGTACGCGAATTCCTATTCCTCAGTTGTCTGCCGTAGCCGCCGACCAGAGGAGAGGTCCATGACTCGACGTAGTGTGACCCATGGCTTGCTCTGCCTCCTGCTCTCGGGAGTCCCTTCCCGCTCCTACGCGCAGAATCGCGTCGGCCGCCAAGGGACGAAGCGGGTGGAGAAGAAGCTGATCGCCGTCGGCTGGGACATGCCGAACGCGGAGCGTTTGCGTGCGAACTACGAGGTGATGGACAAGCTCCCGTTCCGCGGCTCGTCGCTGCGATTCACCGGCCGCAACAACACGCCCTTCCTTGACTTCGCGCACAGCCGCGAACTGTGGAAGCCTGAGGACCTCGCACAGATCACCGAGGACTTCGCCGCCGCCAAGCCCAAGCGGCTGACCCACTGCTTCCTGGACATCAAGGCCACGCCCGGCGACGTGGACTGGTTCGATGACGCGGGGTGGGCCATCATCGTCGATCACTGGCGCGCCGCCGCGCGCGTGGCGAAGGAGGGCGGGGTCCGGGGCCTGCTGTTCGACCCCGAGAGCTACCGCAACGCGCAGTTCGGCTACTCGTCGCAGCCCGGGGCCGCGACGCACACCTTCGACGAATACCGCGCCATGGCGCGCCGCCGCGGCCGCGAAGTCATGGCCGCGGTCGCCGAGGAGTACCCGGACATCACGATGTTCAGCCTCTTCATGCTGTCGATCTTCCCGCATCAAGCCGCCCATTCGTCCCCCGCGCTGGCGGCAAGCAGATACGGGCTGTACCCGGCGTTCATCGACGGCTGGCTCGATACCGCGCCCAAGGGGATCACGTTCGTGGACGGATGCGAGAGTGCGTACCGCTTCAACAGCAACGAGGCACATCTGGCCGCGGCGAATCTCATCCGCAACACGGCCCAACAGCTCATCTCGCCGGAGAACCGCTACACCTACCGCGCCCAAGTGCAGGTGAGCTTCGGCATCTACCTCGACGCGTATGTCAACCCGCCTGACTCCAGTTGGTACATCGATCCCGGCAATCAGACGCGCGTGCAGCGGCTCGAAGCGAACCTGATGAGCGCGCTGAACGCGGCGGACGAGTATGTCTGGCTCTACGGCGAGCAGGCGAGCTGGTGGCCCACCCCGCACCCGAAGGCGGGCAAGAAGCGATGGACGGAGCTACTGCCCGGAGTCGAGGGGGTCCTGTGGTCGGTCGCCGACCCGGTTGCGCATGCGCTCCGGGTCATCGCCAAGGCAGGTGACAACCCAGCCAACGTCTTGACCAACGGCGACTTCTCGGCCAAGACGGGGGACGCCCCCAAGGGCGTTCAGGCCGCCGATTGGGTTCGGGAGGGTGCCCCCGTCGGCTGGAGCTTCTGGCAGAGCAAGGCAGCCAACTCGGAGGGCAATCCCGGGTGGGACGGCGGTGTGGGCCGCGGAACCCCGGGTGCGGCCGCCCTGCGCGCGGTGCGCAAGGGCTGCCTCATCCAGTCCGTGGCGGTCGCGCCGGGCGAGCGCTACGCCGTGCAAGTGTGGCATCGCCAGGCCGGCCAGGGCTTCCCCACGGTCAGCATCAGGTGGCAGACCGCCGAAGGCAAGTGGCACGCGCAGCATAGGGATCGCTCCCTCTTCGCGCTTGAGTCCGACCGTGAGTGGCGGCGCCAGGTCGGTGTGGTGCATGTGCCTGAGGGCACGGGACGGCTCGTGTTGCTGCTCAACTCCAGTGGGCAGCAAACGAAAGACGATGTGATCTGGTGGGACGACGCACTCGTCATGAAGGGGGATTCCGGGGACGCTTTACACCAATAGGGCTTGAGAAGTGCGCCTTGCGGTGGTAGTGAGGCGGCCCCCAAGTCAAGGACCACCGAACCCGGAAGTCGGGGTCGAGTGGCATCGGTTCTCCCGGGCCCGCCAGGGCTTTCTTCGGGGAAGGGACCCGCCCGCTGCCTGCTCCTTCTTCGCTGCGTCAGGCACAAAGAGCCCGTCCTCAGGCCCTCCAGACCTTGCAGCGGAACCCTCTGTTTCGACGACGTCAGACTTGAACGAATCAACCAACCCTGAATTCTCGCACAGGAGACCCCAGATGATCCGCCGCAAATGCTCATTCCTACTCTTGGTCCTTGGCACGTTGCTGGCC
>JABGQJ010001030.1 GCA_018648945.1 Victivallales bacterium | reverse complement strand
AACGACGCCTATATCAAAGCCGAGGGCCTGGCCCGCTACGACCGGGACTTCCGCGACTCCTGGACGCATGGCCTGGCCATCAGCTGGGACCTGATGGAGGAATCCGGCGTCTTCGACGACGCGGAACGCCTGGCCAACACCAACCTCCTGATCCGCCTTGGCCTCGAATGCACGCTCTACCAGCATTGGCAGGGGGCGCGGGTTGAGAGCTGGCGCAAGAACAAGAACATCGTCCACAACCACAACACCTTTCCCGCCCTTGGCGTGTACTTCGTCGGCACCTACATGAAGCGCCATTACGGTATCGCCTGGGCCGACGACTGGCTGGCGGTGGCGGACGGGATCTTCGCGGGCCAGAAGCATTCGAGCAAGCCGCTCGAAGACGCCGCGTCCTACCAGTGGTTGCCCATCCTGCATACCATGCTCTACGGCATGGCGCGCGACGACTGGACCTTCTTCCGCGAGGGCCATGCTCGCGAGAGCGCGGCGGTGGGGGCCATGGTCATGGACAATGCCGGATACCAGGCCGCCTTTGGCGATCACTCCGCCTACCGCGCCTCCTCCGCCCTAGGCACCACCTTGCAGCGCATCGCCTGGCAGACCCGCGATCCCGGCATCCTCTGGGCGGCGAGACGGACTGTTGGCGGCACCAACGAGCATGTGCAGTTCAACCTTGGCCAGCCCTACTCCGTCGACTTCGCTGCCGTGCCGCCTAAGGACCAGCGCGGCGCCCAGGCAGCCAAGCTCCCCAAGCTCTGCTACGACTACGCCGCTCGCAGTCCCCAGTACGCCAGCAAACCCAATCTCCCCTGGCCCGTGACCTTCGACAAACTCGCCTTCCGCGCTGGCTTCGCACGCGACGATGAGTACCTGCTGCTGGATGGCTTTGGCCGGGGCACACACATGCATTTCGATGCCAACGCCATCATCCGTTTCAGCGCGGGCGGCGAGCCCCTGCTCGTGGATGCCGAGTACATCAAGAATGCCCCCAAGTACCACAACAGCCTGGTCATCCTCCGCGATGGACAGTCGGTTCTGACTCCTGCCGTGACCGCCTTGCGCTCGCTCGCCTCCTTCGGCGATACTGCCATCACTAGGACCGAACTGGTCAAATACAACGGGGCGGACTGGGAACGCAGCATTGTCTGGCGGCCCAAACGGTACGTGCTCGTGACCGATACGGTGACTGCTAGGACCGCAGGCGACTACACGCTACGCTGCTGTTGGCGCCCTTGGGGCGAAGCCCGGCTGGAGGGGCAGAAGCTGATCGCCAATCACGCTCCCATGCGCCTCGAACTGATCAATGCGGACGGCGCTGCTGGTCGTCTGGAGACCATGAAGACGGTCGAACGGATGGCGGTCAGCCGCCTGTCACAGCAAGTCGGCCGGACCATGAAGCCCGGCGACAGCTACTCCTTCGTCAATGCCTTCCACGCCGAGCCGCAGACCAAGCCCCGGCAGGTGAGCGCGCAGTTGCTTCGCCCTGGTGTGGCCGTGATTGACCAACCCGAGGGCCGCGAGGTCGTAGCCTTTGGCCCTGGCACGAGGAGCCTGCCTGGCATCACGACCGACGCCAGCATCGTCGTCCTCTCCAAGGAACGCCTGGCGGTGACCGATTGCCAGCAGTTCGGCGCGGGTGGCGCGACAGTCCTGTCCTCCACCGAGCCGGTGTCCGTGGAGTTCGAACCCACGCAGGGCAGGGCGGTGATCGTGACGAGCAAGCCGTCTCAACTCACCCTCCGTGGCTGGTCGCTCAAGCACGCTTCGGCCAAGTCAGCCCAGGGCGGTGGCATCGTTCTCGATTTGCCCGCAGGCAAGCACATGCTGAGTGGCACCCGCGCCCCCATGCCTGCCTGGGCGCTGACCGTAGTTGGTTCCGGATCGGCGACGTCTGGGGCGAGTGCCATCGACCGCGCCGTGCCCATCGTGCCGACTCTGAAACCCCTCTGGGAACACGGCGGCTTCGACCCCGCGCCCGAGCCCCTGGCCATCACCTCGGTGACCTGCAAACAGCCGCACTACGACCGCTATGGCCCCGCCACAAAGCTGGGCGATGGCATCTTCTCCAGTTCCACCAGTTCGGTCATGTGGCCGGCTGGCGTCACCGCCACCGTCGTCCTTGAACTTGCTGCCGAGACCCAGTTGGAGCAGGTCGTCATGCGCGAGTGGCATATGAACGAGGATTGGGACATGGGCACCCGCAAGCTGGAGATCAGCAGCGATGGCTTCAAGCGCGACGTGCGCCCGATCACGGCCCCCTTCCGTCCTGCCGGCACCCAGAGCTGGGGCAACAACACCAACAGCCTGTTTGCGGCACCCGTCCACCAACGGGCCAAGCAGGTCCGCCTGACTCTCTCTCCCGCCCGCAAGGACTCCCGCGTCTACGTGGCGGAAGTGGAACTGCACGGTGTGCGAACCGGTGCCTTGCCCGCCATCCGCGCCCTGGCCATGGGACGGCTGGGCGAGACGGGCGCTCCCGCCGTGGTCG
>JABGQJ010000103.1:6692-15541 GCA_018648945.1 Victivallales bacterium | reverse complement strand
CCAGTATGTGTACGAGGCCGCCTCGGCCCGGCCACTGGTGACCGGGGCCAAGTTCCAATTCCGGAAGGACCATCTCCTGCCGGGAGTGGACGCTGTCACGACCGGTGGCCTGCGTCGTTTCCGCATCCCCATGAACGACGGCCTTCACTGGCAGCTGGGTGACATCCAGCCCGGGCCGTACTTCATCGAACTGATGTATCAATCGAACAAGACAGTCCGGCAGCAGGCCCTTGAGGCTCCCTCGCCGTTGAGTTACATGCTCTACCTCAACGGTCGCATCATCCAATGCAGCTCGATCAGCGATCCCGTCCAGGTCACGCCGGGCGTCTGGGTCGCGCGGTTGCAGGCAGCCGCTGTCGAGACGCTCAAGCCGGGCGACGAAGTCATGTTCACCAACTTCCGACCGGCCAACCTGGTGCGGTTGCTGCTTTCACCGCAGGAGCCTGCCCGGGGAGCGTTCCGAGCCCCCATGAAGTTCGGCACCTCGTACCACTACGGGCACCCCAACTTGAGGCTCAACGTCGAGCCACGATTCGTCGATACCAAGGGCGTTCCGCTCCCCAACGGTATCACGGCCCCGGCAGAGAGTCTTCAAGCTCTGATGCATCGGGACGGCACCCCCGTCGCACAGTGTCGCATCGCCAATCCCCTGCCGGTGCCCCTGGAGGTGCAGTACGAGGCAGTCATCAAGGACCACTACCAACGGGTCGCCGGAAACGACAGGGCTCGCCTGACCCTGGCACCGCACGGGGCGGTGGTGCGCGAGATTCGCTTTGAGGCCTTTGCCGATGCACCGGCGTATTCGATCACGGCCACCGCCAAAGCTGTCAACGCCGAGGAAGCCCGGACTGCGCTCGGCTGGCCGGAAGGCGAAACCGTCGCGTTCTTCCCCGGCTACCGCCAAACCATACCGTGGCTAAATCCCTTCGAAGCCAAGCTGCATTGCCGGGTCGACTTCAGTCAGCCGGTCGAAGACATCCGGCAGATATATCGTCTCAACGGGCGCTGGGAAATGGCTCTGACGCCCAGCCTGCAGCCGCCCATGCCCGTCCCCGGAGACCTCACGTTCAAGCCGCGCGTCGTGCCCATCCCCTGGCATCAGATCAGACTGAACGAGACCACACCGCGGATGCACGGGGCGTACGTCCGGCGCACGTTCGTCGCGCCCCGGGAGCTCGTGGGGCGCTCATGCCGACTGGTAGTCGAGAAGGTCACTGACGAGGGTACGGCCTACCTCAACGGGGTCAGGATTGGCAACGTGCGAGGGGGCGCCACCCCACTGATCGGCGACGCCACCAAAGTCCTCCGGGCAGGCACCAACGAACTGGTCATCGTCCTGCGCGACCTGATCTCGATCATGAACCCCCAGTACGTCAACCTTCAGAATCCCGAACCCAGCGTGATGTATCTGGATGCGCCGGGCTTGTTCGGCAAGAGAGCTCTCGCCATGGGATCCGTGCAACTGGAGTTTTCACCACCTGTCGTCGCGGAAGACGTATTCGTGGTGACCTCTGTCCGCAAACAGACACTCGGGGCCCGCCTGCGCGTGACGAACCGCAGTGGCCGGGAGACGCGCCTAGCCGTGAAGGGCTCCGTGCACGACGGCGAGAAGGTGGTTCTCGAACTGGGCGTCAAGGACGTGTCCCTGGCCGCGGATGGCTCACAGGACATCGAGCTGCAGGTCCCCTGGAAGACACCGCGCCTGTGGAGGCCACTCGATCCCCACCTGTACGTGCTGAACATTGAGCTTACCGATCGCGCCACCGGGGAACGTCTTGATCTCGCCCGTGAGCGATTCGGCTTCCGCGAGAGCTGGATTGAGGGCAACCAGATGATGCTTAACGGAATCCCCATCAAGCTCAAGGGCTCGACCGGATTCGTCGCCTATTGGGTCGATAGTGACCTCCAACTCAACCGGGGAACCCGAGACGATGCCGACTATCTCGACGAGACCGGCATGCTGGCCAGCCAAGCGGTCACCATGGTCTGCAACAGTGCCAGCACGCACAATGTCGATCGGGAAGTCTTCTGGGAGACAGCCAAGACCAACATGATCGCAGCGGTCAAGCGCAAGCAGAACCACCCCTGCATTCTGGCCTGGGACCTGTCCAACGAATGGTACTGCTTCCTGGGCTATTCCAACGGTGAGAACATTGTGGGCGCCCGCCGGCTGATGGGGCTGACCGACGTGCTCCGCGCCTACGATCCAACGCGCTGGACGTTCTACGACGGCGACGGCGACCTAGAAGGCCTGCTCGACAACTTCTGCGGCCACTACCTGGTCGAGGGGACACGCCCCAATCCCGTCCACGGCTTCGGCTTCAACGGGAACTCGAACTACTTCCCGGACGGCGCCTTCTGGCGGCCGCTCGAGGCCGACTTCAAGGTTGGCGAGAAGGTCTGTGTCAATGTCTACAGAAAGTGGTACGTGCCATACGGATCGAAGCCGATCATGGACACGGAGAACCTCTGGAAAACCGGTGGCTACATGCCCCCGGGTTTCACGAAGGTCGTCGGCGAGGAAGATGTGATCTCGCCAGCCGTGGACAGTGGCCGCGGCGAGATCGTCTGGTTCTGGAAACAGAACATCGACGCGCACCGCGATCTGGGCTGCAATTCCGTCAGTACGTACCTGCACGCCGGCACGCATGCGCGGGCCAACGTCAGCCGCTGCTTCATCATGCCCGATACCCGGCACCACGGCTTTGCCGGCCGCCTTTACCGCCAGCGTTACTCGCTCCACAACGACACCTTTGAGCCGTCGACGTTCATTCTCAGTTGGACCCTCGCCGGGCCCGACGGCAAGGTGTGTGCCGAAGGGGCAGAAAAACCACGCGAGATGACAACCGGCGATCTGCAGCGGAATGAGCTCTCCTTCAAGCTGCCGACTGTTGATCGGCGCACGACCTTCACCCTCACCGTTCGCCTCGAAGCGGACGGACAGCTGGCCTACAGCGAGCAGCGGGACCTCGAAGTCTGGCCGGACACACCGGTGAAGATGATGAGCGGCCCGCGCACAATCGCTCTGTTCGACCCGTCCGGTCAGACAGCCGGGGTCTTCCAACGTGGCGGCCTGGCGTTCGAGAGGATTGACGCTCTGGCCGTGGCGGCCACCGAGGCGGTCGGGTCCCTGCTCGTAATCGGTGAAGGGGCGCTGGCTGAGAAGAGCGCCGACCTTTCCCCGCTGCAGCGCTTCGTGGCAGAAGGCGGACGCGTCCTCGTGCTGGCCCAGAACGTCACGCCGCGGGGACTGCCGGCGGATACGAAGCTCGAACCACGCGAGTGGTCCAGCATGCCGTTTGTGCGTCTGGGTGACCACCCCATTCTCAACGGCATTTCTTCCTGGGATCTGCACTTCTGGCAACCGGACCGCGTCAGTGCCCGCGGCTCCTACACCAAGCCTCAGGGCGGACCTGCCGTCACCCTTGTCGACAGCGGCACGATCACCGGCCTTGAATGGGTACAGATGATGGAGCTCTTCCGTGCCCGGGGAAGCTACCTGCTCTGTCAGCTCAACCTGATCGGTGGTCACGACGAGGAACCCATGGCCCGTGAACTGCTGGCCAGGGTCATACGCTATGCTGCGCGCGATGCAGCCGTCGTCTCACCGGGGGCGCAACTGCAGGTCTTCGCCCCTGTGGAGGGGGCGATCGAGCAACAGCTTCGGGAAGTCGGAGCAAGCTACGACATGGCGATGCCCAATGCCCCCGTGGTGCCGGGCGCTGTCGTGCTTCTTGACGCTGGGACCAAGCCGAGCACGAAGCAGGTGGCTCACCTGGCTCAAGCCGTGCGGGACGGAACCACGGTCGTGGTGACCGGCGCGCGCCCAGCCGATGCCGCCTGGCTCAGTCAGCTTGCCGGTGTGGAGGTCACGATCACGGTACCGCCCTACCTGATGTGGACCGGCCGCGGATATCGCAAAGGACACCATCCGTTCACGGCAGGGCTGAGTCACGCGGATCTGTACTACAAGAAGAAGGACAACGCGGAATCCGGCAGCGCACAGGCCGAAACCCCCTCGTTGACCATCGAGCCCTTCCAGCACGTCAGCGTCTCCGTTCCCAGTTGGCGGGAACTGATCTTCCCCGGCGCACTGCTGACGGGACCGGTGGGGCGAGGCCAGCTCATCCTCGATCAGCGTCGCTGGATGACAGACAACGAGAAACTGCAGACACCGGCGCGGCGGAACCTGTCAGCCCTGATGCTGGGGCTGGGGGTGAAGGTCGCCCCCGTTTCCAAGCCCCGCGCACTGCCCAAGAAGGTGGACTACCAGCCCATCGATCTGGCACCGTTCGCCAATCGCGCCCTGGTCGACGAAAAGGCCGAGGACGGCGTGGGCGGCTGGAGTGACCAAGGGCCAACGGCCGATCTCCGGACCTTCAAGACCGGCCGGAGGGCCTTCCAGGGAGTCCCGTTCACGATTGCCGAAGCGCCTCGTAGCATCATCGTGCTGGCCGGTGGCGGGCGCCCCGGCACGTTGCCGGGTGAGGTCACCATCCCCATCGGCTTCAAGGCCGAGGGCTTCTACTTCCTGCACGGCTCAGCCTACAGTTCGGCCAAGCTGATCTGCCTCTACCAGGTTCAGTACGCGGACGGCAGCACCTGTGACATCCAGGTGCGCAACGAAGAGAATATCCGCGACTGGGCCGCCAAACCCGGGCCCTTCCTGCGCGAGAAGAAGGACACCCGCACCAGAGTGGCCTGGACCGGGAGCACACCGATGTGGCCCCTGATCGGCGTGTACCGCATGCTCTGGGTCAACCCGCGCCCGGACGTCCCGGTCAAAGCCATCCGCTTCGCCAATCCGGTTGGGAGGTCCGTGCCCATGCTCCTGGGACTGACCGCCGCCACCACCCGCGACGTCAAGATAGAGATCCCCAAGGACATGGCCGCGGCAGCCCGCCTTCTGGCCGAAGCCAAACAACGCCCGGTTGAGCAACGGCCCCAGGCCATTGAGATGCTGCGTAAGGCCATCGCCATGGCCCCCGGTCTGTCAGACGCCTACCAGACGCTGGCCGCTCTCTTGGAGGCATCAGGCGATGAGGGCGCCGCCTTGGCGACCTACCGCCAGTGGACCGCTGCCGGCACGGCCACCCCCCTGCCCTGGAATCGCATCGGGGCGATCATGCAGAAACGCCAGAACCACAAGGCCGCTCTGGAGGCCTACACGCAATCGCTGCGCGTGGAATTCAACCAGCCCCCCATTATCGAAGCCCGCAATAAGCTGGAAGCCCGGCAAGAATAGCGTGCCAAGAAGGGGGCCTCCGCCTTGCTTTTGCAGAACGAAGAGGCATGGGACCTTTCGGTGACTCGGCGTTACCCGCTGTACCGCTGCGGGTGCGAAGATGGAGTAACAAAGAGCCCGTCCCCAGGCTCCCCATACAGGAGAAGGAGAGGAATGCAGGAGCTAGGGACGGTTCTGGCGCGACGCTATTCGTAGCGGGGGTGGAGGGTTGCGCCGTTCCCGATCCACTGGAAGCCGGCGGGAACGCGGATCGGATTGCTCTTGGCGGGTTCGCCGGGGACGAATTCGCGTCCGCCAAGTTCCGCGTCGAGGGCCAGCCCGCGTGTGTCGCCGTCCCTGCGGACAAGGAGAAGGGCGGTGCCTTCGACGGTGGTCCCGTCCAGGGCGAGCGTTCCACCGGGGCCGGCGAGGTAGGCAGCCTCGCCACCATCGGTGAGGCGGAGGCGGAAGCCGGTGGCACCGTTCTCCACAGCGAGGGGTTCGCAGGAGGCGATGCGGTCCCGCTGGTCGGGCGAAGGTAGAACGAGAGTGACGACGATTTGCTCGCCTTGCCCGCGCCAGGCGGCGATGGCATCGGTGGCGGGGGTGTAGCGGCGAGCGGTTTCGTCCCAGGCGATGGCGCGCCAGCCAAGGGCGGTTTCCTCCCCCTCCTTCTCCCCGCAGTGGAGACTCGTGGCGAGGGGCTGGGTGGTGAACCAGCGCAGGGAGAGATTCGCGCCCTCGGGGGCCTGTGTGCGCAGGCTGCGCCCGTCGTCGGAAAGAGCGATGTCCTCGGGCCGGAAGTCGGGGGAGAGGCACCAGGACTGGGCGTATTCGCGGGGGGTATCGGCAGTGATGCGGTCGGTGACGATCCAGGCACCAAGGGTGCGGAGGAAAAGGAGTTGGCGGACGTGGCGCACGCCGGCGGACTTCACTTTCACCTGCTCCCCAGTGCGGAAGTTCCAGCCTCCGTAGGCGCTCTCGTAGATGCCTTCGGCCAGGTCGAACGTGGCAGAGGTGTGCCAGCGGCCGGGGATGGGTTGGTCGTAGCGGGGCTTGTTCCGGGGGACGCCGAGGACTTGGGAGAAACCGTCGACGGAGATGGAGCTCTGGGAGGCAGTGCTGTGGAAGTAGCGGCTGAAGACCCCGCGGTCGGAGTAGGAGTCATCGCCGGAGTTTACAATCAGGTAGCGCCCGTAGGCGGCGATGCCCAAACCGTTGCCGCCCTCGCGCATGTGCCCGGGACCGGGACGGCTGGTCTTCATATAGCCGAAGAGCGATTCCGGCTTCCAGCCGTCGCGCTGGGCGACCCAGCCGCCGTGGGGGAAGTAGATGGAGGTGAACGCGGGGGCGGAGATGCGGCCTTTGCCGTAGAGGTTCTCATAGATGCGGTCGCCGAGGTCGGGCTTCCCCGGTAGCGCTTTCTTCGCGTGGGCGGCGATGGCGCGAGCGCTGTCGTGTCGCCAGGTGTTGTCGCAGCCGGTGGCGGGGCGGCGCCCGTCGGGCATGAGCATGCAGTCGAGGAAGAGCTCGCGCCAGTCGGCGGCCTGTTGGAAGCGGGCCATCCAGGGGGGATTCCCGTCCTTGAAGGGCGGGTTGTTCCGGGCGAGGTGCAGGATCTGGCCTAGCGAGTGGATCAGACCGGGGTTGTAGTTGAAGGACTGCTCCTTGTCGGAGCCGTCGGGGAGGTAGCCGGAGGCACCGAGGTACCACTGCATGCGGTCGATGGCGATGCCGGTCCATTCCGGGCCATCGCGCAAGTCGCGCAGGACGAGGGAGGTCTTCAGCAACCCCACGGCACAATGGACGAATTGATTGGGGGTGCCGACGCCCTTCAGGCCGTTGACGGCGCCGGGGATTTCGAAACGGGCGACATGGAGCACGATGTCGGCCAACTCGGTCGGATCAATGGCGGCGCGGGCCTTGTCGGGGTCGAGGGCGATGGCGTGGGGGAGCCAGGAGAAGAGATTGTCGAGGCGCCAGGCGAAGTAGAGTTTGCTGCGGCTGGCCCAGGGGATGGAGGCGATGACGTGGGCGCGCTTGTCCCACTGGATCTTGCCGCCCTCGGCGAGGAATTGGCGGTGGGTGGGGAGCCAGTTGCGGGAGAAGTCGGCCCAGTAGCCGACGAAGGCGCGCAGGTAATCCGTGTCGCGGGTCTTGCCATACTGCTCGGCGAGACGCCCGACCCAGTGCATGGTGGCGACGTCTCGCAACACCACGTCGTAGCCGTCCTCCGGCACTGCCAACCAGTCGGCCTCACCCGGCTTGCCGAGGATGTAGAGCGAATACTTGGTGAACTCTCCGTAGCGGGCTGTTCCCACCTGGCCTTGCTTCAACAACCGTTCGGGATTGGTGTGGCCCCAGAGCCAGAAGCCGGGCGGCTTGCCCATGTCGAGCTCGGCGGAGCGGTCGATGATGCGGTCGCGGAAGGCGACTAGGATGCCGGCGTGGTCACCAACGTCGGCGCGGGCTTTCACCGCGGCCAGTTCGGGGCGGGAAAGGTCGAGCAGTGCAAGGAGCTCGCGGGCGAGGGTCTCGGTGCGGTCCATGGGCGGCTCCTGCGCGGGTTGGGCGTGTAGCGCGATGGCGAGGACGACGCTTGGGATGGTCGTGCGAAGGATGGTCCCCAACATGGGAGAACTCCGTGGTTGGCAAGAGTGGACGGGCGATTCAGGCATACTGAATGGCCTACAGTATGGTGTCGAGCCGCGTGTGCCAACGGGCCCTGGCAGACCAATGCGGTACCCGCAATCCCGCGCACCGTTGAGGAATGCCTCGCAGCGGACAAGGGTAGCAGGGATGACTGCGATACGGACCATTCTCCCCCTGACCGCGCTCCCCGGGGGGCCATCCCAAACGCAGCAGCACGGGCAACACCGCCACCGGCATGGGACGCTGGGCGGGGTGAACCGCAAACGGGCCTTGCGGAACGACCGTCTGCGGCATATCGGGGGCTTGGGGACGGGCTCTCCTGGGCTTCGGCAACCCGCCACGGGCGGAAGATGCCGATCCGGCGATCGGCGATCCCAGGCGCTTGCCGCCTGGCCAGGGCATTGTGCCGAGAACGATGGCATGGGAGAAGCCAGCTTTGTCCTTGCTCACTCGTTCCCGTATTATCCCCGGCGCCGGGGAACGCCAATCGTCTGATTGGCATGGGACGTCTCTGCGGACGTGCGGACGTGCTGCCGGCCCGCGCCCGCGATTCAGCCCTTGACTACCCTCCGGGGCAAAGCCGTGGTACAGTCTGGTCGCTTGCCGCGTGGCATCCCGCGCATTGCCTGCCACTGCCCTGACTGCCTTGGAGTTCTCCGATGTACTGCCGATCCTCCATTCTTGGCTTCCTTCTGCTCGCGTCCTCATTGGCCGTTGCTGCCCCGGAGGGACCGCTGTTTCACTGGCCCTTTGACGAAGGGGCTGGAGCGGTCGCCCGTGATGCATCCGGCAATGGCTTGGTGGGCAAGGTGACCGCCAAGTGGGAGAAGGGGGATCCCGGCGGGACGCTGTTCATGGACGGCACAGCGGCCACGCAGGTGACCATCGACTTGCCGGAAGACAAGCGCTTTGGGACCGGCTCGTGGACGTTCTCCGCCTGGGTGAAGCCGACCAAGCTGGGCATGCCGAAGAG
>JABGQJ010000103.1:0-6448 GCA_018648945.1 Victivallales bacterium | reverse complement strand
CGCCAGGGGGCGGGCAATCTGCCCGAGCACTTCGCGGGCGATTTCAATGTGTTCGGGAATCTGAGCGCCGGCAACGGCTGGCAGAACTTCTGGGGTAGCATGGGGCAGGTCACCGTCTACCGGCGGGCTCTCTCCACAGCGGAGGTCATTCGCATGTTTCGTGAACAGGGCAAGCAGCTTGGTATCACCGGGGCCAGGGAACTCGACGAACAAGAGAAGCAGGCGCTTGAGGTCGTTGCCCGGCAGGAGGCGCAGCAGGCCGCCGCCAATGCCTTCTCGAAACGGAACGATGCCGCGACCCAGGCCTGGATGACTGGCGACTATGCCGCCGCTCGCGCCCGCCTCGCCGAAATCGTCGGCGATGCCACCACTCCAGCCCATCACCGCAGCTATGCCCACTTGCGTCTGGCCCAGGCCCATGTGGCTGAGGGAAACACGGCGGGAGCCAAGGCCGAATACGCGCGCCTTGCGGCCATCGCAGACTACCCCGCCGTCCATCGGAACGAAGCCAGGGAACGGGTCGTCGAGCTGGACCGGACGGCTCGGGGACTACCCGCTCGGGACCCGCAGGCTGCCCGCACGAGTATTCCTGAGATCACTCGCTTCGCCGCCGAAGTTCATGTCGCTCCCGACGGCAACGACGCTGGCGACGGTTCGCGTGCTCGCCCGTTCAAGACGCTGGCCCGTGCCCGGGACGCCGTCCGGGCTCTGAAAGGGAAGGTGAAGGGCGCCATCTGCGTCCGGGTCCATTCCGGCGAGTATCCCGTCACCGAAACACTGGCGTTGACCGCCGAAGACTCCGGTACTGCCGAGGCCCCAGTGGTGTACCGCGCCGAAGAGATGGGCAAGGCCGTGCTATACGGAGGCGCGCGCGTGTCCGGTCTCGAACCCGTAACCGACCCAGCCATCCTCGCCCGTCTTCCCAAGGAAGGGCGCGGCAAGGTCTGGCAGGCAGACCTGCGAGCCCAGGGGATCACCGATTACGGTGCCCTTCGGGTCCGTGGCGGCATTGGTCAGCCCCCGGCACCGCCCACGCTTGAGCTGTTCGTCGATGGCCAGCCCATGACCCTGGCCCGCTGGCCCAACAAGGGGTTCGTCGACATCGACAAGCTCATCGAGCCAGGATTGGCCAAGGAAAAGAAGCCGTCCGTCTTCAGCTATCTCGACGACCGGCACGCTCGCTGGACCCAGGCCAACGATGCCTGGCTCCTCGGCTACTGGCATTTCCTCTGGGCCGACGCCACCATCAAGATCGGCAAGATCGACACTGCGGCCAAGACCATCACCACGGCCAAGCCCTACAACTACGGCAACCGGGGCATGAACAACCACCAGGGGATCATCTACTACGCGTTCAATCTGCTGGAAGAGATTGACCAGCCCGGCGAGTGGTACCTCGACCGCGAAGCGGGGATGCTGTACATCCATCCGCCCAAGGACCTGACCAAGGCAACGGTCGAGATCGGTATGCATGCCGGTCCCATGGTGACCTTCGACAGCGTGTCGCATGTGCGTCTGGAGGGCCTAGTCTTCGATCTCGCCCGCTACAACGGGATTCAGGTCTCCAACAGCTCTGACTGCCTGATTGCCGGTTGCACGATCAAGCGCATGGCCGCGACGGGAATCATCATCAATGGCGGCGCGCGCTTCGGGGTCTTCGGCTGTGACCTGCACACGCTGGGGCGCAAGGGCGTTGGCATCTCCGGCGGGAACCGCGAGAAGCTGGAGCCGGCGGGGCATTTCGTCGAGAACTGCCGGATCCACTTTTTCGGGCGCGTAGATCGCACCTATACCCAGGCCGTCACTCTGGGCGGGGTGGGCAATCGACTCTCCCACTCTCTGCTGTACAACTGCCCCACCAGCGTCATCAGCATGGGGGGCAACGATCACCTCATGCAGTACAACGATGTCCACAGTGCGGTGCAGGAATCAGACGACCAAGGCGGCGTCGATATGTGGGGGAACCCCACCTTCCGGGGAAATATCTTCCGCTACAACCGCTTCCGCAGTGTGGGCAAGACCGGCAGCGAACACGCCGCCCACGGCCAGGCCGCCATTCGTTTCGACGATACCATCAGCGACCAACTCGTCTACGGAAACATCCTGTATCGCAGCTCGAACGGCAACTTCGGCGCGGTGCAGATGAATAGCGGTCGGGACAACATCTTCGACAACAATCTCTTCATCGACAACCGGCACGCCATCAGCGGCGGCTGGAACCCCGGCAATCAACACTGGAAGACCACCAAAGCAGGCAAGAAGGGCGGAGCCTACACCAACGAGCTTTACCTGAAGCGCTACCCCAAGATTGCCAACATGTTCGACAAGAAGGGGCAGAATTCCTTCTGGCGAAATGTCTTCTGGAAATGCGGCACGGTGGTCCGGCGTCCCCGCAACATCGAGATGTTCGAGAACGCGATCCTGGAGGACAACGAAGATCCCGGTTTCATCGACCTGGAGGGCGGGGACTTCGACCTGGCCCCAGACTCTCCGGTCTTCAAGCGGATTGCCTTCCGTCCGATCCCGGTCGCCGAGATTGGACTCTATGCGCATCCCTTGCGGGCCTCTTGGCCGGTGAAGACGACGCCCGTCGAGAAAGCTGACTGGCGGATTGGCTTCAAGAAGGAGCAAGCCGTGTCCGGCGTTATGCCGCATGCCCTGGCCATCAAGCCGCTGCGGATTCCGCGCGTGCCAAAGGCACCGCAGATCGATGGTCGCATGGCACCGGGTGAGTGGTCGACGAAGCCGCTGCCCCTCAAAGACACCCCATCCCGCAAGCCTGCCACTGGCGAGTTGGCCCAGGCGTGGTTGGTGCATGACGGCGAGTCCCTGCACGTGGCGGTGCGCGTTCCCGTCAGCACCACCAAGGGCTTGGCCAGCGCCACGGGAGACTGGGGCCAGATCGACGGGGCAGAGATCTGCCTCCGGGAAATCGGCGTCACCGCCGCCGGCAAACGAGCCCCCACAATGATCTTGCAGGGCTTCCCCAACGGGAAGCTCCTAGGCGCAGCCGATTCGGAGGAATCTTCCATCCGCGAAGCCCTGGCCTTGGCCCGGCTCTCCCGTTTCTCGGCCACTGTCGGCAAGGGGTTTTGGCGTGGCGAATGGACGATTCCCATCGCCGGCATGGGGCTGGCCTACGAGCCCGGCGTCCGCCTACAGTTCAACATCGGTGTCCGCCGCACCAATCCCAGCGACTGGGTGGTCTTGGCTGGTGCCCTGGGTGCCAACCACCAACTGGACAACGCCGCTATCATCGTGCTGGAGTAGGAGGAGAATTCAGAATTCAGGAGTCAGGAGTTAGAGTGGGAGGGAAGCGTGGGACGAGCGCCGGGGTGAGCTGTGTCGTGACTCAGTTGCAGGACACGCAGTCGAGGTGTCCGAAGAGGTTGGCCAGTTGCTGGCGGGTCTCCTCGGGCAGGGGCGGCATCTGGAGATGGCGGTGGTTCTCTGCCAGGTGCGCGGGATTGCCGGTGCCGGAGAGGATGCAGTCGAGACCAGGCTCGTGGAGACAGAAACGGTAGCCTGCTTCGGCGATGGAGCTGGCCACGCCATCCGCGAGGAGGAAACCGAGGGGGTCGGCGCGGTCGATCCCATCACCGTCGAGGTGTCCCTGCTCGATCAGGGAGAGGACCAGCTCCTTGGCCAGTTGGGGGTCGGTCAGGGCATGCCGGATCGCGAACATGCAGAAGACGCCGATGCCCTTCTCCTGCGTCAGCCGCAGAATGCGCCTGCGAGCACTGGGATTCATGAGGTTGAATCCCACCATGATGGTGTCCCAGAGATCGTCTGCCACGGCGCGCTCAAGCATTTTGTGGTCGGTATCCCGGCCGAACATCTCGGTGATGCCGATAAAACGGATCTTCCCTTGGTCCCGCAGCCGGACGAGCACCGGGTAGAGCCGATCCACCACCTCGTCGTAGATATCCGGCGTGGCCCCATGTACCTGATAGATGTCGATCACGTCCGTACCGAGATTCCGCAGGCTCTGCTCCAGCACTTCTCCGACCCGCTCGGGGTCGTCTAGCCGCTCGCGTCTGGGGCTGAATTTGGTGGCGAGCACCAACTCGTCACGGCGTCCCCGGATGGCCTCGCCGACATACGGCTCCGTGCGGTAGTTGGCCGCCGTGTCAATGAGGTTGAGTCCCAGGTCCAACGCCCGGCGGATGACGGCAACGGCGTTCGCCTGATCCCTCCCCTTGGCCATGCCCAACCGACTGTGCCCGCCGCAGCCAAGGCCCATGGCAGTCACTTCCAGACCCGTCCGGCCCAGCATCCGTCTCTGCATGGCTCGCTCCTTCGGTTACTCAACCGGGGGAATGCCCCTCCCCCAGCGTTGTCTATCGCCCATCCGTCCAGGAAATATCGTCGATTTCTAGGACCGGGATCACCGGGGTCTTCGTGGCCCCCTTGCGGATGGTCATGGAGAGGGTCTTCAGGACCACGTCTGCCGGCATGATGGCGTTCCCCTTCTTGCCATCATCCCGGCGAAGATCCTTGCGCTGCAATCTGGCCCGCTGCCAGGTCGCATTGGGCTTCCGGGTGAGATAGGCGCTCCAACGGCGCCCTTCGCTATCGGTGATCGCCAGCTTGCAGTAGCACCAGTCGGCGCCAGCGGTGAAGGGCATGCGGTAGCGCAACGAGAAGGAGGACATGTCCCCCTTTATGTTGGGCAGTGGATGAGTGACGCTGAGATAGACTGGTTTGGTCTCCGCCTTGAGCTCGGCGCGAAGGTACTTGTTGTCCTTCTCCGCCACGATCTTGCCGCGCGACCACTCTCCCAGATCGCCTGTCTGGAAGTCGTGCACTGGCGGGGTCTTCGGGACAAAGGCTCCCTCGGCGTGGAGTGGCGCCCCAGTAGCGGGCAGGAACAAGACGGAATACACATAAGACTGCCACGAGCCAAGCGATGGCAGGGAAAGCGCGCATTCGCCGGCTTTCTCGACCTGTTGTTCCTGGTGGAACACGTAGCCGCCACCTTCCGAGAGCCCATAGTCGAGCAGCACGCGTCCGGTGCCGGGGACGCTGGCGGTCACTCGCTGGCGCAGGGCTTGCACTGGCAGTTCACCGCCAGTTGCCGCGCCATGGCTGGCGCGAGCTTGCTCGCGGCCCTGCTCGTCGTAGCGGACCCAGTCGAGCTGCGGCCCGGTGCCGGGAGCATGGGCGCAATGATACACATCCCGCCAACCGGGGCCCGTGATCTCCAGCGCGCTCCGTCCGGCACTGTCTTCGGGCAACCGCCGAACTGTGACCTCGGGGCAGTCGGCCCCAGCGTACGGGAGCAGAAGCGTGTCGATCCGGATCGGGAGGGTGTTCTTCTGGTGGATGACTGCCATCGTGGCCGGGGTCTTCAACGCCCTGTGCAGACTCCAGGCAATCCAGCCCTTCGGCGGCTTCTCTTCCCCTTCGTGCAGCTTGACCTGGAACGGGCGGTCGCTGACCGGGAAGATGGCCAGGTTCGCGTCCTTGTTGTGCGAGGCGATCAGCGCGCCGTCTTCTGCCGTCGTAATCCCGGTTGTCCCGTACTGGTACTGCACGCTGGCCGTGTACTCTCCAACAGCGTCTGGCGTTCCCACTAGGAGATCGTGAACCAGCCAATACTCGCCGCGTTTGAAGAATACCTTGCGAATGTGGGTCACCCCTTCCGTGCCTTTGCCGTAGCCCTCGTTGTAGACTCCGGCCATGAAGTCGAAGGCATTCCCGGTGACCCAGAGATTATCTTGCGGCCGGCGGCCGATCCAGCGACTGCGCGGGGTGCGGCGGCGATTCTGCCCACGCCGGTTCACCAACACCGTGCTGTGCGAGCGAGTGGCGAGGAAGTAACTCCGCCACGGCCCACCCGCATAGGTGAAGCGGCCGGGGTCGAGAATATGGCTTCGGCCAAAGGCGTGGACCTCGACATGGAGCTTGTCCTCGTGCTGATGGCCCGCTCCGTACGGCCCCGCGTCCATCGCCAGGTACAAGGCCTGTTCATCCCATCCCGAACGCATCACGTATTGGCCCGCGTACGGCAGGGCGATGGATGTGTAGGCCGGTGCCGTTCCCTCCTTGCCGTGGGACAGCACATACTGCATGGCCGGGTGGTCAGCGGCGGCGAACGGACCCAAGCGCCGGGCCACGCTGCCGTCGTCGGAGTCATTGAACATGGGGGCGTGCAGGTTTGGCTTGCTCACATTCAGCAAGTAACGGCCCATGCGCAGGATTCCCGCCGTCACATTCTCCGGGGCCGCGATGCCGTTGTACTCGGCAATCCGCGCCGCGCCAAGGAAGCTGCCCATGGTGACGCCGTGGTAGTGCGGGGTCAGCTCCACCTGGGCACCATCCGGCGGCACCTGGTTGTCGATCTCCCGAGCCAGCCGCGCGAACGCTTCCTTCTGCCAGCGAGGAGCGTCCACGAACTCGGGGAAGAGCACGGCGCAGGTCATCAGGCCGGATGTCTCGGTGATCA
>JABGQJ010001029.1 GCA_018648945.1 Victivallales bacterium | reverse complement strand
CTATATCAACGGTCGGCTGATGGGCGAGAAGGCGATTGCCCGCCGCCTCGGTCCTGCCGGGGGCCTCTGGGTGGGTACCGCCACCGCGGGACGCCACGCGCTCAACGGCTGGATCGATGAGCTGTATATGCTGGACGAGCCGCTGACCGCCGCCTCGGTTAAGGCGGCCTATGAGGCCGGCCGTGCCGGCAAGCAGGCGTACGCCCTCGGGCCTCCCCCTCCTGCCGAAACGCTCGACGTCCTACCAGACACCAACGCACCAGCACCACCGACATGGGTACGCTGGGATTTCGACGGCGCGGCCCAGCGCAGCAACACCTGCCGCGGCGAGATCACCCTGCACGGGTGGTGGCGCTGGCAGGTTTGCGAAGACAGAACGACCCCACCCGACCCAGGTAAGTGGCTCTACCGTAAGGTCCCCTCCGGTGACGGACGCGGCGAGCGCTTCTACGCCTTCGATGCCGCGCGGGCCCCGCGCAAGGACCTCAAGCCCGACAAGGGCCTTTCCTGGTACGAGCGAGAGTTCCGCCTGCCCGCTGACTGGGCGGGAAGGCGGATCGAGCTGGAGATCGATGCGATCAGCGGGCGCAGCGCGGTCTACATCAACCGGCAACAGGTCAAGCAGCTGCCAGCTTCCAATGCGGGCGCCACGATCGACATCACAGCATACGTTCGCCAGGGAGTGACCAATGGGATCATCGTGCGTACCAAGGGCCTTGTGGGCAGTCTCTCGCTGCGCTCCTTGCCGAAGGGGGCGAGACTGGGAAGGCACCACATCGTCACATCCGTTCGGCAGCGACGGGTCAACGTGGACGGGCGCGTGCTGACCGACCAGCCAGCCGGGCTACGGGTGACGGCGGAGATCTCGGCGGACGCCGGCGGCAAACAGAGCCTTCTGCGCTTCCCAACGGCGGCCATCGTGGACGGATCGGCAGCCCTCATGGCTCCCTTGCCCGAGGAGGCGAAGCTGTGGTCTCTCGAACACCCCAACCTATACTGGTACCGGCTGACTCTTGCAGACGCTACCGGCAAGCAAATTGACCAGACCTTGCCCCGGAGATTCGGCTTCCGCGAGTTCTGGATCGAGAAGGACCGTTTCATCCTAAACGGCACCCCTGTTCAGCTCTACGGGCACTCGCACCCGCACTTCATTACCACCGCCGAGACGGGGATGCCTGGCTTCGCGAACTACATGATCCAACGCTGGAAGGACGCCGGCCTGAATGCCACCTACAACTGGAACTATGGCCGCTCGCTCCAGGCCGTGTTCGACGCAGCCGACGAGATCGGCTTCCTCTTCGTGCCGAAGATGCTCCCTTCGCCAGCGAGCGGCAGCGGGCAGACCGACGAGTACCTGGCTGGCTACCGCAAGCTCCTGCACCGTTCGATCGACAAGTACCGCGACCATCCGTCGATCGTCGCCTGGATGGTCAACCCTGGCGGCTCCCATGTATGGGACTTCTGCCCAGCGAAAATGGACGATTCCTTCCGCCCCGAAGACCTTGGCTTCACCAAATCGCTGGTCGAGCGGCTGCGCCAGAGTCGGGAGGAGGTGCGGCGGGTCGACCCGGATCGTCTTGGCTTCCACCACTCGTCGGGCAATGAAGGCCCGGTACATGGCTCCATGGCCTACATGACCTTCGATGTGGACCTGCGCGAGCGCGCCAACTGGCCAAAGGCCTGGAGTCGCACGCGGCACAAGCCCGTGCTGGTCTGTGAATGGGGCTTGCCCATGGGCAGCGCCTGGTACGCGCGCACGGCAGCAGCCAGGCGTCGCTACCCGCACCACAACGCCATCCCGCTCTACACCCAATACGCCGCCATGTACTTCGGGTCCGACGCCTACTCGTGGGAGGACGACGGAATGCTGGACCGGTTGAGCAAGCCCGGGGCTTGGGGGGCCTTCCACACATGCAGTTCCGTGCTGCGCCTGAAGGAACGGTTCGCGACAGAGAACATCCGGGCCTGGCGCACCTACGGCATCTCCTTCTTCTTCCACGCAGAGGTGCCGACCTTCTTCACCGGCGAGACGCCCAAACTCGATCTCGGCATCGACCCGCGGATTCGCGGCGCCGTGCCCGATTACATCCCTGCCCACATCAGCGCGGTGTGGCAGAGCGCCGAGGGCTTCTCAACCCTCGGGCGGACGGTCCAGGCCCTGCTGGCGCCGGTCTTGGCCTACATTGGCGGGCCAGGAGGCGAGTTCACCAACACGGACCACAGCTTCTTCCCGGGCGAAACCGTGCGCAAGGCCCTGATCGTCATCAACGACACCCCCAGGCAGGTGGCGATCACCGGGGAATGGACCGCCCAGGATGCGGGTGCCGTTCTTGCGCGCGGCGAGTTGCGCGGGACCGTGGCCGCCGGGGACCGAGCCATCGAGGCATTCCCAATCGAGTTCCTTCTGCCCGCCGGTGCCAAGGCGCGCCGGGAAGTGGTGATCCGCGCGACGTGGCGCGCGGACAGCAGCGGCGCCCAGACCACTCAGTT
>JABGQJ010001028.1 GCA_018648945.1 Victivallales bacterium | reverse complement strand
CCGACCGGCAGCCGAGGAGCGCTCCTCAGTCTATTATGCCGTACCAGGGGGGTGGAATTCAGGCAGCCGACAGCGCCGGGCAGGACACCCCCGTCCTACAGGTGATCGGCTGCAAACCCCAGCTCGCCCACTGCGGCAACGGGTTCGTCTCGGCCCTGGTCGTGGCCAAGGGCAACGCCGCCCAGGACACTAGCACCAGCGCCAGCGCCGCCGACGTCGCCGCCTCCTGGTACATCCTCGGCTTCACACAGGTGCGCTCGAGATCACCGAGACCGAATTCCTCCATGGCTCCTGCATGGGTGACGGCGGCAATCTCGCAGGCCAGGTCGAACGCCTCCTCCGCATCGGTCTCGTATAGCCCGATCGGGGTCACGCGCATGGCGCCGCCGCAGCCCTTGCTGTTGTTCCTTGGCTCCTACATGGTCCCCATCCCCGGCAAGACCGGGGCGGAGAGGCAGGTGTTGCCCGGTGCCCGGCGCGAGTGGAGGTCGGCAACCCCGAGCAGCCAGCCGGGCGGTCCGCTGTCCAACGAATCGCTGAACGCGGCGTCATGGGAGGCCATGCCCCGCGTGTGCAACAATCCGGTCAATCCGCGCGGCGAGGAAAAGACCACGAATCAGATGGCGGGGCGGCGCCCTTCCTTTACCTGCGGCAGGAAGACGCGAAGCGGACCGGCACGACCGTGCCGGGGCGGCGGCGGTTGGGGACAGGCGTCACGGCCCAATACCATTTACTTAAAAGGTTTCCGGTGTATGTTTGCCGTAGGCGGCTTGCGTGCCGCGCAGACATGGCATTCCTTCCACAGGGAGACGCACGATGCCCCGAAAGCCGATGAGCGGTCCACGTCTTGGTGCGCTGCTTCAGGATCTGTCCTTGGGAGCGCTGCTGCGGGTGATCCCGACGGATTTGGTGGAGGAGGCCCTGGAGAGTACAGGCCGGCAGTCGAAGCGCCAGCGCCTGCTGCCGGCGCCCGCAATGGTGTACTTGGCAATCATGCTGGCACTGCATGCGGAGACATCGATCCGCGAGGTGCTGCGCATGCTTCTGGCGGGGCTGCGCCAGCGCTTCGGTCTGGATCGGGTCCAGGTGGCTGGCGGGACGGCGATCAGCTTCGCGCGTCGGCGATTGGGTGCCGCGCCGCTGGCCTGGCTGTTCGACCGGGTGGCTCACCCCGTGGGGGATGCGGACCAGCCCAGTTTCCGCTGGCACGGGTGGCGACCGGTGGCGGTGGACGGGACTGTGGCAGACGTGCAGTGCACGGAGGCCAACACGGCCCGCTTCGGGCGCTACGGCAACCAGCACGGAGCCGCAGCCTACCCGCAGGTGCGGGTCGTCTCCCTGCTGGAGTGCGCCACCCGGGCGCCGTTCGGGTTCGCGTATGGAAGCGGGCGGGCGAACGAGGGGAAGCTCGCCGACCGCCTGCTGGACCGGCTGGATCCGGACATGCTTGTGCTGGCCGACCGGGGATTCTACAGCTTCGCCCGCTGGCGCGACTGGTCAGGGCGCTGCGGTGCCCTAGTCTGGCGGGTGGTCGGCAAGCTGTCGCTCAAGCCGCTCGAGAAGCTGCCCGACGGCAGTTTTCTGGCCTGGATCCGCCCATCCCGCTCCCTCTGCCGCGAAGGGTTCGCCAACCCGGACGAGAAGCTGAAGGTGCGGGTCGTGCGCTATCGGCCGGTGATGGCCGACGGCAGTTGCGGCGAGACCGTCGTGCTGATCACCACCATCCTCGACCCGGAGCTCGCAGGCGCGGAGGAGCTGGCCGCGCTCTATCCGACCCGATGGGCGGCGGAAACCGGCTTCGACGAACTCAAGACCCACCTGCGCGGGCCGGGACGCATTCTGCGGGGCCAACTGCCGGAACTGGTGGAACAGGAACTGTACGGCTTCTTCCTCGCCTACTATGTCGTCCGCGCCACCATGGCCGAAGCCGCCGCGCGGACCGGGGACCCACCTGACAGGCTCTCCTTCGTCCATGCCGTCCGTGTCATCCGGCGACACACCGCCCTTTTCCCCTCCGCCAAGTAGATGGAGCGCCATCTACGAAGCCATCCTGGTCGAGATCGCCGAGGAGCGCGTCCCCAGAAGGCCAGGAAGGCGCAACAGAAGATGCCAGAAACGACGAAGATCGAGATTCCCACCGGCTGCGCGCGGTGGGCCAAGAGCGCTACCCCCGTGCGTACGGCTTGAGATCATTAAATAAATGGTATTGGGCGGGACGCCCGCGCTCCCAGGGGGGGCTTCGACTCCTCTGTGTCTGGTGCCGAACCAGTGTCATACTGCGTGGGTATGGCCTATAGTGTGTCCGCCTCCATGAATGAACGAAGGGCATCGATCCCCGGAGACCACGACCAATGCGTCCCCTGCTTCTTTCCCTCTTGCTTCCGCTTGCCGGCCTGCACGCCGCGTTCTATGTGGCTCCGAACGGGAGCGATGCCAATCCCGGTACCGAGGCCAAGCCCTTTGCCACGCTGATTCGCGCCCGTGATGCGGTCCGGAC
>JABGQJ010001027.1 GCA_018648945.1 Victivallales bacterium | reverse complement strand
AATGCGAGGCAATCACGAAGGACATGCGTCTGCTTGGGATGAAGTACGGGCAGATCGACCAGATGCCTTAAGTTTCGGGGCATTCGGGCAAACCCCGCGCACAGCCAGTCCAGCACAGAAGCCGGTCCTGCCACCAGCCGTGGCGTTGCCCTCGGTACCACTGACGCCCCCTTGCAGGGGATGGTCGGACAGGGCCAGTGGGGAGGGCCGGTTGGGGACGGCACCCGCCTGGGAGCCGGGGCCGCAGGCCTGACGGAGCTGCTCCTGTATGGGCTCAAGGGAACGGCTGCCTATGCACACCGTGCAAGAACACTCGGGCGCGAAGCCGAAGAGATCGACATTTTCCTCGAACGAGCGCTCGACACCTTGGCATCGGGACATCAAGAGGACTGGGAACTGCTGGCGCTCTGCCTGGAATGCGGGAAAGCCAATCTCCGCGCCATGGAGATCCTCCACCGGGCGCAGACGGCGGCGTTCGGCCAGCCAGAACCCACGCAGGTCCGCATCACACCCGTGATCGGCAAGGCGATCCTGGTTTCCGGCCATGATCTCTCCTGTCTGGCGGAACTGCTCCAGCAGACAGCGGAACGCGGCATCCATGTCTACACCCATGGGGAGCTGCTGCCCGCCCATGGATACCCCGCCCTGAAGCGACACCCTCACCTCGTCGGCAACTTCGGTGGCGCGTGGCGGGACCAACAGCATGAGTTCACCCACTTCCCCGGTGCCATACTCATGACGACCAATTGCGTGCTCGAGCCAGCAGCCAGCTACCGCGACCGCATGTTCACCGCCGACGTGGTGTCCTGGCCCGGCGTCCCGCATATCCAGAACCGGAATTTCTCCCCGCTTATTCAGGCCGCTATGGCCTCGCCAGGGTTCCTGGAGTCGGGGCCCGACCAAACAGTGACGGTGGGGTACAGTCACGAAGACGTTCTAGCGCTGGTGCCGCAACTCGTCGGGGCCATCCGGTCCGGGTGCATCCGCCGCCTCTTCCTAATCGGAGGCTGCGATGGGGCCAAGGCTGGGCGGAAATACTACACACGACTCGCCAGAATCGTCCCCCAGGACTGCGCAATCCTGACGCTGGCTTGCGGCAGATGCCGGTTCAACAAGGTCGACTTTGGGACCATTGGCGGCGTCCCCCGCTTGCTGGACATCGGCCAATGCAACGACGCCTACTCGGCGACGCGCATCATGCTGGCTCTGAGCGAGGCGCTCGAGTGCGACATCAACGAACTCCCCGTCTCCATCGTGCTCTCCTGGCATGAGCAGGAGGCGATCGCGATGTTGCTGAGCATGCTCCACTTGGGGCTCAAGGACATCCGCCTGGGGCCAGGCTCCCCTGCGTGCGTCAACCCAGCCATCCGCAATGCGCTGAACGAGCGCTTCGACATCCGCCCAATCACGTCTCCAGAGCAAGACCTGGAAGAGCTGTTACTGCACACGCCAGATCTCGCTCTTGATTCCTGAGCTCCCCGAGCGCGCCCAAACCAGCCAGCCCCTTGCCCACGGAAGACCGCGCAGTTGACCGAGCGGAACCGCTGCACCATAGTGCCGCCCCCGACATCCCTGCCCAACCATGTGGAGTCCACCGTGAGAGCAGTCGCCTCCCTTCTCTTCGCCGCCCTCCTCTCTTGTCCGGCCGGTGACATCCCGTTCCTGCGGGGCATGGGGTGGTCGCCCTGGCACGCCACCTATGGCTGGGGGCGACCGCCAGAGGTGGTAGCGCAGGACTACCGATTCCTGGCGGACATGCACGTGAACGCCCTGCGCACGTGGGGGCCAACCAAGCGCGCCAGCCTGGAGAAGCAGTTCGAGGCGCACGGTCTCTACATGGTGCCTCAGGTCGGCGGCATCAAGGCCCCGCGCATGGCCTTTGCCGACGGCAAGAGCGGGCACGTGGTCTATGCCCATCCAGACTCGCTCGAGGCAATGAGGGAGCGCGCTACGGCCCTGGCGAAGGACATGGCTGGCGCGCGCGGTCTCGCCGCCCTCAACCTCGGCAACGAGTACAGCTGGGTCGGCACCAACAAGAAGGGACACTACCAGTACCAGGGCTTCGACAAGACAACCCTCACTGCCTTCCGACGGATGCTTGAGAAGCGGTTCGGCACCATCGCCAACTGGCAGCGGCTGACCGGGCGCAAGGACAAGAGCTTCGCCGACATCATTCCCCCCACCGGCCAGAACAACAGCCTGCTCTTCTGGGAATGGTGGCGGTTCCAGCGCGAGGTCTTTGGCCAATATCTGCGGGTGGGGCACGAAGCCGTCCGGGCCGTGGCCCCCGATACGCCGGTCACCTACGCCCTGCTCTGCGGAAACCGCTGGGATGCCGCCACCGAGGATGCGGATTTGCCGTTCCTGGAGCTCCAGGGCGATAATCTCTACTACAACTGGGACAAAAACTGGGTGGACTACAGTGTCCGTTTGGCCCGCCGTATCGGCCCGGGGCGCCCTGCCCTGATCACCGAGACGGGCATCAAGACCCAGCATT
>JABGQJ010001026.1 GCA_018648945.1 Victivallales bacterium | reverse complement strand
ATGCCGACACGTATGCTCGTGAGATGAGCGGTTGCTTGCGCCCGAGGGCGACGTTCCGGACCTCCTTGGCGAAGGTCGCGTCGGCCCTGTGGATGCGAAGGGCCTCCACCGCAGCGGCCGCGAGTCTGGGGTCTGCCGTCCTGACTGCGTCGAGCAGAAATGCCCGCGACTCCGGGCGGCGCGACAGCGCAATCGGCAGGACCAGAGCTTGGCGGGCCGTACTCAACACGGCGCCTTCCCAGCAAGCGAGAAGGGCCCTGAGACCGTCCTCGCCGCCATGCTCACCGAGGGCAAGGGCCGCGTATTGACTGACATCATCGGCAGAGCCGTCCAGATAGCCGCTGACGAACGCGATAGCTCTTGCGGGATCGATGGAAATCAGCGCTCCAAAGCACTCCCCAAGCACCTCGGGATCTGAATCGCCAGTGAGGATCTTCAGGCGCAGGAGCAGGGCCGCTGCCTCGCCGCCCATGTAGCTGAGGCCCCGAGCTGCCGCCGCACGTGGCTCGGACTCCGCATCGACGAGCATCTCGGTCAGCACCAGCAACGCATCTGGATGCAGCATGGCCGCGAGTCCCAGCGCGGACTCCGCGCGCAGCATCACGGCGGTGTCCACCGGCCCGCCAAAGGCAGGCTCCATCTGCACAAAACGGGCGCCCTCGAGGAAGACCTCCCCCGCCGGGATATCGCAGGCCCGGAGGGCAGTCACGATCTGCGTCTTCGCCTGGCACCGCTTGTCTCTCTTCGGGGAATCCGCCAGGAAGCGGACGAACGTGTCGGGCAGGAGATCGTAGAGCGCCGTGATGCCGCGCCTACCCACAATCTGGGCCGCTTTCCCTGCGAGGACATTGTTCGCTCCGCCAAGGGCGCTGCGCAGGGCAGCGATGCCATCCGTGTCGAGCTCATGGGCTGCCAGCGCGTTCAGGGTTGCCAGCCGGTCAGCCAATGTGGGACGCTTTGCCATCTTGCTGTCGCGTTCTCCTTCTGGGGAGGGGCTTCCGCGTTCCGCCCTGTCGATCGCGGACACGTCGCCGCATATCAGTTCTCCGGTGGCAGGCCCTCAGGCAACCGCCGTTTCGCGGGCACGGTGAACACACTGGTGATTCCCTTTGCCAGCCGAACCCCGTGCCGATCACGGATGTCCGGCGAGAGGACGACCCGGTAGCGCTTGCCAGCAACAAATGGGTCCTTGGGCGTGAAGGTGAAGTGCGTGCCGCGCCTGGATACGTGCCAACCACCCCGCAGCGCCTCGGCCCGGCCCTCAAGGAAGACCTTGACTCCGTCCTTGACCGTCGCCTCATTCATCTGGGGCGCGAAGTGGATGGAGACAGGGCGGTCTGGCCCTGCGTCATGCGCTGGGCCTGTCAGCGACAAGGCCAGAAGGACGGGGGGGAGCTTGGCCTCTGGTTTGAGATAGCGGTCGAAAAATGCGTGGAAGATGGCATAGCGGTCGGCCCCGGTCGCCAGGTCCCGTCCGCGAGGCAGATCGTGTCCCAGGTCCTCCATACCCATCGCCAAGTAGTTCAGGTCCCTGTCGGCGTAGGCCTTCTTGAGTTTTCCCCAGACTTTCCAGTGCCCGAAGCGGTCCCGCTTCCCGCAGGCGATGAGGGTCGGAGCATAAGCGTCGGTGACGTACTGTGGGCGTCGCGTTCCGTTGCCCATGGACTGGTACCCCGCCGCCAGGTTCGACGCGAAGCCGGCGAACGGCTGGGGCCCGGGCGTGCCCTTGGGGAAGCCGCGGATGCCCGCCCAGTGCTCTCCCGACGTCTCGGACACTGCCGCGTCGGACAAACGGGTGATCCCGTACGCTCCCTTCGAGTGGCCGATGCCCCCGATGAGCTCGCCGTCGAGGCTGTATGTATCGGCGTGCGCCCGCAGGAAACGGACTGCCGCCGAGTAGGCCTTGACCCCGTTGACATCGTCGAGGGAATACCCAGGCTCAAAGTGCCTGAAGTGCTTGGCAACCGGGTTGTAGCAGTGGTCGATCACGGCCCCCGCGTATCCCCGCATGGTGAAGCCGACCAGGTGAGGACGCTTCACGCGTGGGTTGACCATGAAGCACCGCCGGGTGAGTGTGGAGATGCGGAACGCCAACGGTACGCGCTGCTTGCACTGTGACGGGTAGACGATGTCCATGCGCATACTGAGGTCGAAGAGCTTCCCCGTCGCATCCCGCAGGTCCTCGGCGCGGCGAGCCGTCTCGCGTCCGGGCACGTGGAAACGGCCGTCCTTCGCCACGACCAAGCGGTTGTAGGTGTCGATCGTCCGTTCCACCGTGCCGAACACACCGTGCTTGTCATAGGACCAGAAGGGCACGTCGGTCTCGACCCGGTACCCCGCCGGCAGGAAGAAGCAGCGGAATTCCTGCGGGGTCAGGGCCAACCCGTGCAAGGGCGAGCGCGTCTTCGCACCATAGATTCGGGCAAAGAGCCGTTGCAGATCCCAGTCCAGGGTGGGCGAAACGGCTCGGGCATCTCCTCCGTAATCGAGCACAAGA
>JABGQJ010001025.1 GCA_018648945.1 Victivallales bacterium | reverse complement strand
GGGGGCCGCTTCCACAGGGACGGGGACGGGGACCGCGACCTCGGGGACCGCGGGTGCGGCCTCGGGGACGGCTTGGGCCCGCCCATGCGGAGAGGAGTGAAGGAGCGCGACTGCCGCTAGCAGGCAGGCCGCATGTCTGACGAAGGGGCGTTTCATTGTCCGATTTCCCTTTTCCTGCGTTCCATCATTCGCTTAAGAAGTTCGGCGCGGCTTGCCGCCTTCTGTTCATCCACGACGGCTTTGGCCGACGGGGCCTGTTCCGCTCGCCCGACGACACTCCACTCCCCCTTGCCTCCGTCACTCAGTTGCTCCCCTACGGCAACCTGTATGCTCTTCTCGCCTGCCTTGAGACGCGCCCCTGCCGAATCCACTGCCAGGATGGTCAGTCCGGTCAACTCCTCTCCCACGGCCACGTTCGTGCAGGTCTTGTCCCCTGCCACAAACAGTGCCAGCGAGCGGGCATCGGCCATGAATACGCCTGCCAAGGTCAGCGTCTTCGCCACCGGCGGCGGTCCCGGCTTGGCAATGGGCACTGGGGGCGGTTCCGGCTCCCGGTAGGGCTGCCGGTTTGCGTCGAATACATTGCGTTTGAGCACGATCTCGTAGTCCGCGAAGGCTGGCACCTTGGGAGCTGCAGGCAACTGGAGGCAGACTGCGAGACATGCCATGATGGGGGTTGTTCGCCAGTTCATTTCCTCTTCTCCGCCAGGACGTCACCAGGGAGTGCGGCGAGCATCAGGTCCAGGTCGAGGACTCGCCCGCTCTCCCCTCGGGAATGCACCCGTACGCGATCGACGCGCACCGGCCCCTCCATGGTTTCCAGGTCGTAGAGGAGGCCAGCCACGGCGCCGACGGAGCCGCTGGCGGATACGGAAAGCTCAAGCTGTGAGGGGGAGTCCTTCCCCGTGCTGCCGTGTTCCCGCCATGAGGGGCGGATGCCCTTGAGCTGGATGCGCCGGTCTACGGCCCGGGCCGCGACGAGCTTGAGCAACTGGTCCTCGGCTTCCCCCCGGCCGGCGGGGTAGGCCAGCTCGCGCCGTCGTTCGCTCTCCTTGCGCCAGCCAGGCACGGAGTCTGCCAAGGCATTGGCGACCACCAGCTCGCCGCGCAGTTCGGCCAGTCTGGTGCCGTCTTGGCGCCAGGACTTCAACACGGGGGTCAGGATCAGCCGGTCCGCCATGAAGGCGACCATGACGAGGATCACTATTAGAGCCAGGTACTTTTCGCGGGTTGCCAGCATGTCTACGCTCCTCCACGAGAGCCTGGGCCAGGCAATGAGAAGACCACCGAGAAGGTCATCGGTTCGCCCGCTTTGGCGCCCTGTCTGAACCGCACGACGCTCAGTTCCCGGGTGCGAGTGCGCAAGGCATCCAGGGCCTGGGTCCAACTGCCATGGTCCCTGGCGCAACCGCTGAGTGCGGCTTTGCCGTCGCCTTCGATGGTCAGATCCGTGCCCCACACCGTCCCGCGGTCCGGGAATGCCTCGGTGATGGCGCGCAGAACCGCCAGTCGTTCGGGGGTCTGGCGGTACCATGGTGCGGTCAACCGCAAGCCATCCCGCAAGCGTTCGCCCTCCAGCTTCCGAGGAGCCAGTTCGGCCAGTTCGGCCTCTAGTCGGCGCACTTCAAGTCGACGGACGGTGAAGGCACCGACGAAGGCGAGAATCCCGAGAACGGCAACCAGGGCGGCCGCCACCAACGGGCGGCTGGACGGTTTGTGCCACCAGGCCGAGCGCCGTTCCCGGGCGGGTGGTGGCAGGCAAAGCGCCGACCCGTCGAGGCCCCTCAGCTGCCCGGCCAGAACAGCGGCCAGGAGTGCAGGCTGTGCCGCTTCCTGATCGTCGCCGGTCAGCAGCTGCCAGTCGTCCCGCCTGCGAATCTGCTCGGCGAGGGCCTTGGCGCACTCGCCGGTGCCCAGCACGCGGACGTCCACGGTTGGCGAGCCGGCCTCGGGCAGCCCGACGAGGGTTACGTGCAGGTTGCGCACGGCCGTCCGCACGCAATCGTCCAATTGCTGCGAGGAACCGTCCACCAGGGCAAGCTGGCGCAGCGCGGCAACCTGGCCATCGCGCCAGACGAGCGCGTCCACTTCCCGCCGCAGAGGCAGGACGTCCACAGCCGTTCCGGGCGCCTTGCTGGGCAGCGGGTTGCTGCCTGCAGGGACGAAACAGGCCAGTTTCAGTCCCGCCTGTCGACAGGCTTCCGTCAGATGGGCCGCCACCCCGGGTTCCACTGCCAAGGCCAGGACTTGCCCGCCAGGGTCGGCTGGGAAGGCGACTAGGCGATCCGCCGGCACGGGGGCTCCGCAGAGCCGCTCCAGATCCAACGCCGCCATCTCCGGGATGTCCGCCGCCTGGATCCCGTTGGTCTGGAACCGACTGCTCACGATCAAAGAGAGTGGCAGCGCGAGGACGCAGTGGCGGATCTTGACCCGGTGCTGAGTCAGGATCTCGCGCAACCTGGCGGCCATCACGTCTGGTGCGTCCTGTCCAGGGGCGAGCTCG
>JABGQJ010001024.1 GCA_018648945.1 Victivallales bacterium | reverse complement strand
GGCCCTAGTGGTTTCGCGGCACGTGTCTCAGCGATTCTGTGGATAGTGACTACGTTCCCCGGCGTTTCCGGAACCGAAGAGACAATCCGCCAATCACTGCCGCGACCGCTCATTCCTCGGAGATATGTCTGCAATTCTGTTGCGGCAAACGCAATGGTGCATGCTGCATCGTCTGATGCGTCAGCGTCGTTCCAGACAACAGGAGTTCGAGCCTCGACTGCTTCCGCCCATTGCGGATTCTGGAGAATGATTGTGTCCGCAACGATCCGCAAGGGTACGGATAGAAGCAAAACCGTTGCCAAGCAATGGGGACGCAAATGGGGTAACATAGTGGTGCTAAGGTTGTTGATGGTTCTTTTGCGCGTTAATTATGGCCTTAGAGAGAAATCAGCTGTGCTCAGCGAGTAAGCGTGTAGCGGGAGCAAGGAAGTCGCCTGGAAATGGCGTTTTGAGGGGGCCCAATGTGGGCTACTGCTCCTTCGGTGCCACCACCGAGTAGCTGCCGCGCCATCCGGCTTTTACCTCTGGGAAGGTCTGGGATTGGGCGCGGACGGTGAGGGTGTAGGTGCCGGGACTGGCGTTGGCGGGGACGCGCACGCGTAGACTCTCCCAGCCAGTCTTGCCGACGGCCACGGTGGTAGTGGAGGGAGTGGAATCGAGCCACTTGGCTGCGGTGCCCCCGATTTCGAGCTTGAGCGTGTCGGTGAAGTTGCCGAGGTTCCTGGGGCGAACGGGCTGGACAAAGCCTTGGCCGGGCTCGCAACCGAGGTTGTGAGCGGGCTTCCAGGAACCGGTGTCCTTGCCGTCGCGACCGATGAGTCGGATCCAGCCGCCGCCGATGGTGAAGGCGCAGACTCTGCCGGGGTTCTCGACGGTCAGATCCACGGTTTGGTTGCTGAGGTGCCTGCCCTCCAGGTCCTGCACGACGAGGAGCAGATGGCGCGTCTCGGCCTTGATGTAGGCGGGGGTGGCGAGGGATAGGGGGACCTCGGTCGCCTGGTTGGCCGGGATGCGGATCGGGTCTGACGTGCCCCAGGATGGCTCGATGCCCAGCCAGCGGGCCTGGACGGGACGGTCGTTACGCACGATTGCCTTGAGGGTGGTCGCTTTGCCTGCCTGGACCGTCGCCGAGGGGGGCGTCTCGATGCGGATGCCTGCGGGGTCGGGCAGGGCTAGCTTGCGCATGGCGTGCCAGGCGGGATTGAGGATGAAGCCGGCCTTGCCGGTGGGTTGGATGAGGCCGTACATCTTGCCGGGTTCGACACCCACGTACCAGCACACCACATCGGAACTCTTACTCAGCAGGGGATATGCAGCGGCCAGACGCTCGGCTTTGATTTCTTCGGAACCGACCACGCCGGGGCCGCTCTTCCAGCCGCCGGATTGCCAGCCGATCTCGGTGATCCAGAGGGGCTTGTTCAGCTTGTGGAAAGCCAGGATACGCCGCATGATCGCCATGCGGAAGTCGGCGACCTCTGCAGAACCGGCGTAGGGATGCCCGCCCACCAGATCGCAGTATTCGCCGGCGCCGAGTTCGAGCAGCCGGGCGAGGTACTTCTCGCCGCCGCCATCGAGTCCGGCGGACATGACCAGGCAGTCGGGATCGGCCCGTTTCGCACCGATATAGGCGTGTTTGAGCAGGAGGACGTATTCCTCGGGGGTGCCGGTCCAGAACTGGCCGATGTCCGGTTCGTTCCAGATCTCCCACACATGCACCCGGTCCCGGAAACGGGTGACGACTTGTTCCACGTGCCGCTCCCAGGCTTGCCAGTCCTTGGGGGGCGCGAGGCGACTGCCATTGACGGTGGCCCAACCGGGATTGCCGCTCATCTCGCCGATGATCGCCAATCCCTCGCGTGCCGTTGCCGCGAGGGCGGCTTCGGCGGCGGCGTAGTCGCGCGTGCCGGGTTCCGCTTCGCAATTGGCCCAGGAGAACGCGCCGACCCGGACCCAGCGCAGACCGGAGGCGGCGAGCGGGGCCATGTAGGCGGAGCGTGAGTTGCAGGTGCCATACGGACCGTATTCCTGCGCAATTTCGGGAATGGGTGGGCGTTTGGGTTCGGGGACGCGATGGGGGGCCGCCTGCCAGTTCCCGTCCAGCGAGGGGAATTCGGGGGGCGACTCGACGGCCTGTTCGCAGCCCTCCTCCGGCGTTAGCCAACAGCTGGCGCGCAACGGTTGCCCGCGATGGGTGCCCCCCATGTCGAGTGACATACTGGTGCTCCACGCGCGCGGGCTGAGGCCCATGCCGGTTCCGAGACTGATGGCCAGCGCGGGTTCGGCCAAGCCGGTCACTGCCAGGCGGGAAGGTAGGCCCTTGTACTTCTCCTTCGGCTTCAGCGGGCGGCGGACCTGCTTCCCATCTGCCACGAAGCGCAGCTCGGGGAAGGGCTCCTTGCGGCTGCGAATGAGATGCGGGGCGAAATCGTACCAGCCGCCATCGGCCCCGCCGAACTCCGCTTCCAGGAAGAACCCCGATGGGCTCAGGGCAAAGGTGCGGCGGAG
>JABGQJ010001023.1 GCA_018648945.1 Victivallales bacterium | reverse complement strand
CTCCACTCCCCGCTGATCGGCAAGCACAATGTGGAGAACCTGGCGGGTGCGGCCACCTTGGCCTGGGCCTTGGGCGTCCCCACCCCAACCATCCAAGAGGCCTGTCAGGACTGCACCGGGGCACCCGGGCGCCTCGAAGCCGTGACCGCGCCGCAGGGCTTCGCGGTCTACGTGGACTACGCCCACACCGACGACGCCCTGGAGAACGTCCTCAAGGCCCTGCGCCAGCTCAGCCCCAAGCGCATCCTCGTCGTCTTCGGTTGCGGTGGCGACCGCGACACCACGAAACGCGCCCGCATGGGCGAGGTCGCCGCGCGCCTGGCGGACCGGGTGATTGTGACCAGCGACAACCCGCGCACCGAAGACCCCGAGACAATCCTCGACGACATCGAGTCCGGCATCCCCGCCGCCTGTCTCCGAACCCGGCTTGCCGACCGTCGCGCCGCCATCCGCGCCGCCGTTGCCGAGGCCCAAGCCGGGGACGTCGTGCTCGTTGCCGGCAAAGGGCACGAGGAGTACCAGGAAATCCACGGCAACAAGCTCCCCTTCAGCGATATCCAGGAGGTCCGCGCCGCCATCGCCGACCGAAGCTAGCGCATCGCACGCTCAATCTCTGCCACACAGGCCAGGGCGCACGCGTCGAACTGCCGCCGGAGCGCTTCTCGGTACTGATTGGCCACCGCACTCCCCTCCTCCCGGATCCGCAGAGCCAGCTCGAAGGCCGCCGCGAAGGGAGAGCCTTGCGCCACCTCGCGACGGAGCGCGGCGGACTTGGCGACCAGATCCCCGTCGCGCCAGAAGACCAGGCTGCGGGCCAGCCAATGCTGAATGCCGCAGAGCCAGATGGCCGAGGGTGATCCCGACACCTGCGCACGGATTTCCGCGAGCATGCGGGCTGTCTGTTCGACAAGGGCCGCGCGCGTGGGCCGGGAAAACGCCAGCGATGGCCCCATCAGGCAGCCGCCGAATCGGGCCAGGACCTCCCGGTCGAAGGGCGGCAAGGGATGCCCGATGCAGAGCCGCCCAGCCTGGTCGCCCGCCACATAGCATGGCATCTGGCGCCCTGAATCCCTGACCAGCGGTTCGGGGATGTAGCACGCCTCGATGGCCTGGCCTGACCGCCAACCGGCAGCGTGGCCGCGGAGGAAGCGTTCCCCCATCTCGTCGTGGATCGTGCCGAGAACGCTCGCCTCCCCTTCGGAGACGGGGGCGTTCACCACCACGCACACATCCACATCGCTCCAGCCGGGGCAGAAGTCGTCCAGCACCAGGCTCCCGTGCACATACACGGTGCGCAGCTTCCCGCCCAGAACCAGACGGACGCGGTCGAGCCACCACTGCAGAAGCGAAGCACCATCGACGGGGAGTGTGTTGAGGTCTACGTGCATCTGAACCATGGGGGTAACGAGGGTACTCGTGGCACGTCGCGAATGTGCTGCTGGATCCACGCCGAGGCAAGCTGGTGGATGACTGGTTCCGCCGGAGGGAGGGAGTATCTTGCAGCAACAGAATCACCGGCAGGAACCGCCAAAACAGCACCTAGGGAAACACGACCATGCAGACGGGATTGCGCACCTACCAACCGGCAAAGTGCTCCGAAGGCTACACGCTCTACTGTCCCTCCGTCCCGAAATTCGAGCCGGCCGAGAAGCCCGCTGGCGAGATCTACCTGATCGACATGACTGGCGAAATCGTCCATCGCTGGCCCACCCAGACGGCGCTGCAGTCCTTCTGTCGGCTACTCCCCAACGGCAATCTTCTCTATCCCACCAACGACCGTTCCGATCTGGCGAGCGCCGGGATTCGGGAGATCGATCCGCAGGGCAATGTGATCTGGTTCTACCCCTGCCGGGCGGACCATGACTTCCAGATCCTGGCCAACGGGAATCTGCTGATCCACGCCATCACCGAGCGCGCCTGGCCCGGCCTGGCTGCGGGCATGACCCGGCATCCCTACATGCTCGAGACGACCCGAGCGGGCGAACTCGTCTGGGAGTGGAAGGGCGAGGAGCACCTGGAGGACCTGAGACGCGTCCTGCCCGCGTCGAGCTGGGACTTCCTGATGGAACGCGCCCTCGGCAAATTCGCCTTCGACTGGGCACACAACAACACCCTCCAGATCATCCCTCCGAACAGAGCCTACGACCAGGAGCTCGCGGCCGGCGTCACCGCCCCTCGCTTCAAGCCGGGGAACATCGTCTTCTCCTACCGCAGCGTGGATGTGATCGGCGTGATCGACCGGGACAGCGGCGACATTGTCTGGGCCTGGGGCCCCGGCGTCATCGACGGCCAGCACAAACCCCACATGCTGCCCAACGGGCGCATCCTGATCTATGACAACGGCACCCTCCGTGGCTACTCGCGCGTGATCGAGGTCGATCCCCTGAGCGAGACCATCGAGTGGGAGTACACAGCCGACCCGAAGGAGTCGTTCCTCAGCCGCTTCATCTCCGGCGCCCAGCGTCTGTCCAACGGCAACACGCTGATCTGCGAGGGGGCCAAGGG
>JABGQJ010001022.1 GCA_018648945.1 Victivallales bacterium | reverse complement strand
ACGCTCCAGCCGGGTAAAGCAGACCGCCGGTCGGGAGCTGGCCGCCAAAGTCGTCGTGCCCGTGGGCAGAAAGGTCCGCGTGCTGCACTTTCTGCACGGCTGTGGGTGGGCAAAGAGCGCCAAGGCGGGGCAGTACCGGATTCTCTACGAGGACGGGGGACGGGCGACCGTCGACATCATCCCCTACGCCAGCGGGAGCGAGCACCTGGATGTCATGGAACGGATGCGCAAGGCGGCCACGATCCAGGACTGGTGGCCCGCCGTAGCGCAGATCGAGAATGATCGCCTCCGCCACGTGATCGTCGCGAACCCGGAGAACATCGCCCAGAAGCGCTACCTCTACAACCTCCAATGGACCAACCCGAAGCCCGCCCGAGTCGTCAAAGCCGTCGAGCTCGAATCCAACCCAGCGGTCGGCACGTCCATCTTCGTGGTAGCCATGACCGCGGGCCTGGCCGAGTAGAGCAGAGATTGGGGCTTGGTACGGGTGGGCATGTACCCGTATCTGGTAACTCAGCACGCAGTGTCCTATGTGCAGGCGCGACCACAGGTCCCCGGCTGCTCCGCAGGACCAGCCCATGCTGCCGTGTTCAGTATGCCCACTGGTGTTGAGCTGCCTTGCCACAATTGGGTTTCGTGGGCAGCGGGATGCGGAGTGGGGAAGCACCGGGAAGGTTGCTCTCGACTAGGAGTTCCTTCCGGCTCGGATCCTGGGTGAGGTCGGCGACGGTGAGAGTGGCCTTGCCATTCTGTCGGCGGAGCATGAGGGCGGCGGGGGCGCTGACGCGCAGGCGCAGTTTGCCGACCTCGAGGGTGGCTTTGGGGGAGAAGATGATGGCCTGGATCAGGTTGTCGTCGGGGGTGGCGACGGCTTGGAGTTCGGGGGTGTTGGCGACGACTTGCACGGGAATGGGCTGCTTGCCGAGGGGCTGGACAACGTAGCCGTAGGTGCTGCCAACCGGCTTGTCTCCGTGGTCGATGCCGAGGCGGAGGACCGGGACTTCCTTGGGCAGGTCCTGGCGGCGCTTGTTGCCGCCGTGTCGGGCAACCCAGTCCGTGGGCTTGGTCTCGGCGACGAGCTCCACTGACCCCTTGGTCTGACTAGCGAGGATGGTGTAGGCGATGCCGTTGTGCTTCACGGTCAGGTCGCCAGTCTTGGTGAGGGAGTACTGGCGGCGTACCGGTTCATCGGGGGTCGCGCCAAAGCGCTTGCCTTTGGTGGGAACCACGGTGATGCCATCTCGCCACTCGGGTTGGTCGATGGTCGTGCGGATGGTGCCGGGGGTGTCGGGGGTCACGTTCTCGATGCCGGCCCCGAGGCAGATCATGGAGTCGCCCACGAAGAAGTAGGACTTCTGGGCACGGATGCCGTAGAGGCCGGGATTGGGGCTGCCTCTGGACTTCCCCTTTTCGTAGACGAAACCAGCGCAGCCGTCTTGGCCATCGTCCACGCCACCCGCCAGGTTGTGGACACCCCGGTAGCCACCCCACAGCCGGACCGGCTTGAGCTGCGTTTCGCGGGCGGTTGTGCCCGGGATGGCGGCGACGTCCCACGCGCCCTTGGCGGTGCCGTACTCGAGGCCGTCGCGATGGATGAACGTCGTGCCGTCACCGAAGAAGTCAGTGTAGAGCGAGAAGCCGTCAGCGACGACCTCGTTGCTCTGGGTGCGGGCGCTGACCATGTTGACGCCGACGTAATACTCGGGGTGACGGCGGACGATGTCGTCGTTGTTCCAGAAGACACGTGTGCCGTGGATATCGACGCGTTTGGCTTCGACCTGTGTGCGGATCTGTTCCACCCGCTGCTTGGTTGCGTCGGGCAGTTGAAAGCCGAGCAGACTCCCCGCCATGCCCGCGATGCGTCCCGAGCCGCCGCCCGGACCGAAGGAGAAGCCGCCGCGCCCCGGCGAGAGGAGGGTCTGGCGCCCCTGGTATTGGTACCAGCACATGCCCTCCAGATAGCCGGCAGCGCGCTGTAGTCCGCCGGGTGGCACGCCGGCTTCCCACGGCGTGTTCTGGAACCGTTTGAGGAGGCTGAGAATGCTGCTGAGACCGTCGCTCGGGTAGCCCCATACGTAGCACTGCGGCCCATGGCCCCAGCCGGCGCCGTCTGCACAGATGCCTTCGCTCCAGAACGCATCCTTGAGGGTGTTGTGGGAGACCGGGGCCAGCGCGCGGGAGCAGACTTCGGCGATGATGTCGAACATGCGCACGTCGGAGCAGACGGCAGCAGCTTCGAAGGTCGGACGGTAGGCGAAGTTGCCGCCGACCCACCACCCGTGCTTGCGGAACTGGTCGATGGTGTAGGGATCTTTGACATCATCGCGCTTGGGCTGGGTGAAGGTCTGGCGCATGAGGCCCTGGAGGGTCCGCGAGCAACGCCCGGCCAGAGACTTGGCGTCCGTCGCCTTTTCCACGGCATCGAACTCCTCGAAGAAGGCGAAGTAGACGCCGTAGGCGATGCGCGGAATGCCGAAGCAGGAGACGTGAAAGCGAAACCAGCCGGCGCAGC
>JABGQJ010001021.1 GCA_018648945.1 Victivallales bacterium | reverse complement strand
ATGTAGAGCTCGCAGGAGGGAAGCGTCTCGACGTGCTCCTGCGGCAACCAGTTCTCGATCCAGGTCCCGCCGCGCGAGCCGTTGATGATGCCGACCGGAACGCCGATCTCGCGTTGGACCCGTTCCCCAAAGAGATACCCGATGGCGGAGAAGACGCGAGCGGAGTCTGGGGCCGCGGCCCGCCACGTGCAGGCGATGTCGCGCAGCGGTTTCGCTGGCCACGTCACAGGGACGCTTCCCAGACGCAGTAGCAGATTGTTGGCCTTCTCCATACGCCGTTGCAGGGGCGGGTGGGTGCGGGCGCAGGCCGCCATTGTAAACCCCATGTTGGACTGTCCGGAACAGAGCCAGACATCGCCAACCAGCAGATCGGGAGCCTGGGTCTGGTCTCGTGGTTCGCTGGATGTGGCGACCAGTGTGCGGGGCTCCGCGCTAGCTGGCATGGCGTCGAGGGTTACCCGCCACTTGCCTGTTGTGTCGGCCTTGCCAGTCCTCTTCTGACCAGCGAACTCGACGGTGACTTGGGCACCGGGCCTTGCCCAGCCCCAAACGGGCATGGGGACGTCGCGCTGCAGCACGGCGCTATCACTGAAGACGCCGGCAAGGCGTAGCTCGCCCGGTGCTTCGAGCACGAACCGAATGTCATCCACCCAGGCCTCGCCGGGGCCGTAGGAGATCACTCTGACATTGAGGCCTTTGCAGTTGTGATCCGCTGTCGCCTTCAGCGTCACTCTGTGCCAACCGGTGGTCCCCGTAACCGAGATGCTCTGCTCCACACGCAGTCGCTTGCCATCGGCATCGAGATACTCAACCGCCGGATACAGCCTGCCCGTTCCCTTCTTCCCCCAAGCCGCCATGCGGGTCTTGCAGTAGAAAGAGAACTCCCACCTGTGCGCTTCGCCTTCGGGGATGTCGAGACCGGAGATCTGGTAGGTTGGCCCGGGGAATCCGTACTGTTCCAGCCCGCTCTTCATGCTTACGCGACCGGACGCCTTACCGGTGCGCCTGGCCGCAGTGTCCCGGCTGAAGGCATACCCCGCGCCACCGAACACGCGCCAGCCCTTGGGCAATGCCTCTTCCTCGAAACCGAGCTTGGTGTCATGGGTAATCGTCCCGGCGACAACCGTATTGCCCAGGGCGACAGAAAGCATGAACGCGCCTAGAAAACGTGCGCCTATTGCGAGAGTTGCGTAGCGTGGTGTCATTCGCGTTGCCTCCTGGTTCCTGTTCCCTGCGGAGCATCGACTCTCAGGCTCGTGATGGCGATGTGGGACTGGGCATCGTGATTGCGCACGAGCTCCACGGCGTCGATCCGCCCGAGACCGAGCAGGTCCACGGCCGCGGTCTCCTTGCCGTTGAAGGTCAGCGTGACCTTCTTAGCCCCTAGGTCCGCGGAGACCGCAATCTGGCTGAGGAACATGTGCCCGTCGTAGGGGATGGGCGGACGCCTGACACCGACCTCCTTGGGGGCAACTGCGTTGCCCTTGAGGCGGCAGCGGGCACCGTCCCAGATCATCTCGAGTTCCAGCCAGCGATTCGCGGCACTGTCGCCGATGCGGAGCGTGGCGCAACGATGCTTGGCACGGTCGTAGTGCATTGTCGCCCGCAGATCCAGACGCTTGAGGCACGGCTTGTCCAGCATGCGCCGGGCGGAAAACGTGCCCATCTTGGGTGCCGTCAACAGATAGCCGAACGGGGTTGCCGTGAGGGTCGCGCCCTTGCTCATCTGGAAGCGCTTCGGCGGCCCGAGCGGGGTGGCGGGGGCAGGAGGGACCCTCTCGGGAATCCGCCTGTAGGCGGCGGGCGGCGCGGCGGGGTCGGGGCGACCAGTGGGCCCCATCCAGTTGGGTGGATTGCGGTCGATCAGCCACTGGTCCGACCAGAACTCCTCAAAGCCCCGTGCATCCCAGAGCCAGTGCAGCCAGCCACGGGCGTTCAGGTGCTTGTAGGTCTCTGCCTGGAAGTCCGCCAGCAGCCACATGCCCTTGGCAAGGTCATAGTCAACCGCCTGACGAAACACCCCGATTTCGCCGATCACCATGGGCTTGTCCAGGCGCAGGCGGGACGCGTGGTCCTTGCTCTTCCAGTCCTGGTACCCAGCGTAGGGCTTGTTCCACGTGGCCACGTAGAAATGGGTGTCGAGGAAATCGCACACGTCCTGGATCGCGGCTAGGTCGAAGGCGACGTGTTTCTGAGGCGGCTTCACCGGCAGGACCTCGGCGTCTTTTGCGAACCAGGCACTCACGGAGACCAGCGCGTCCGCATCGACCTCCTTGATCATGGCCCGAGTCTTGCCCACCCACCGGGCGGCCACGGCATTCGCCAGCAGCCGGCGCTCCTTGGGGGATGCCAGGTCGAACGTCCCCGCGCCCGGCACCGTGAGCTTGCCTTCGCGCTTATCGAACGGGTCGGACCACTGGAAGCTGATCTCGTTCTTCAGGTCGATTCCAGCAATGGCCGTGAGCAGCGCCGGATCTTCCCGTTTCACTCGCCTCAGTACGTCCCCCCAATA
>JABGQJ010001020.1 GCA_018648945.1 Victivallales bacterium | reverse complement strand
CCCGGCTCATGGTCCGCAACGGCTGCAACCACCCCTCGGTGATCATCTGGGCCTTCCTGAACGAAGCCGACAGCAGTGCTCCGGAAGCCGTGCCGCTCTACACCCGCTTGGTGGGTGCCATCCGCGAGGAGGACGATTCCCGTCTCGTCTCCTACGCCTCGAACCGGAGCACGGGGGATCGTTGCTTCGGCCTGGTCGATCTCATCTCCCTAAACACCTATCCTGGCTGGATCGGCAGTACCGACTGGACAGTGCCCTCCGTCGACCGCATCGCCCCCCATCTGGCCAAACTCATCGCCCACTTTTCGCAAGGCGAACACAGCGACAAGCCACTGCTCTTCGCCGAGATCGGCGCATGCGCTCTGTATGGTTGTCATGATCAGGCTCGGTCGCAGTGGACCGAAGAGTACCAGGCCGACTACATGGTCGAGGCGGCTCGCGTCATCCTCGATAGTCCACGCACCTGCGGCATCGCCCTCTGGCAACTCCTCGACACCCGCTCCTACGGCCCCTGTGGCGATGTGCGCTGCAAACCGCGCGGCTACAACAACGCCGGCGTCATCGACGAGTACCGTCGTCCCAAACTCGCCTGCACGGCACTGGCTGCGCTGTTTGGGGAGCGGGAGAACAGTGGAATGGTGGAATGATGGAATGGTGGAATAGTGGAATGATGGAATAGTGGAATGGTGGAGTGATGGGGGAATCGGACGAATCGGTCGGATCGGACGAGTCGGACGGGTAAGTGTTCTGGCACTCATGCCAGCTCGCATCCCCCCAATCTGAAATCTGAAATCCCCAATCTGAAATGGACATCCCATGCCCCTTGTCACCCTCAACGACGTTCTTCCCCAAGCCCGCGCCGAAGGGCGCGCGGTCTGTGCCTTCAACGTGGTCAACAGCGAGTCCGCCAAGGCGGCGATGATGGCGGCGGAGCGGGAGCAAAGCCCTGTCATTATCCAGGTCTTCCAGCGCCTGTTCGGCGATGACAAGGCGCGCTATGTGGCAGCGATGGTACGCAGTATGGCGGAGCACTCGGGTCTGCCCGTTGTGCTGCATCTCGACCACGGGCAATCTCTGGAGCAAGTGCGGCAGGCCGTGGAATACGGCTACACATCCGCCATGTATGATGGCTCGAAGCTCCCGTTGGACGAGAACATCGCCACGACTCAGGAAGCCGTCCGTATCGCTCACGACGCCGGGCTGACCCTAGAGGCCGAAATCGGGCATATCCCCACCACCGCGAGCGATGACCTGCCCCTGTCCACCCCAGAGGAAGCAGCAGCCTTCGTAGCCGCCACCGGCGTCGATGCCTTGGCCGTGGCCGTCGGCACGGCCCATGGCTTCTACAAGAAGGTCCCGACCATCCACATCGATCTCGCCCGCCGCATCGCCGACGTGATCTCGATTCCCCTCGTGCTCCACGGTGGATCGGACACTCCGGACGACAAGGTCCGGGAGGTCGTCGGCTGTGGCTTCTCCAAGCTCAACATCGCCAGCGAGTTCTTCAACGTCTTCTTGGAAAAGGTCATCCGCGAGAGCGACAAGCGGGCCGGTGCCTTCATTCCCATTGATCTCTTCATGAACCCCGTGACCGAAGCCATGGCCGAACTGGCCATCGCCAAGATCCGCCTGTGCCGCGGAGCCTGACGACCTCAGGAAGCCGCTGGCTTCGCGGGGGTCGCGGAGGCAGGTTGCCGCCCCATGCCCGGAGACCCAGATAGCTGTCTGTGGCCGCAGAAATCCGCCCCTCAACCCCACCGGGGTTGCGTGCCAGAGCCCCAGGTTGGTGCGTAGCGCCTACCTGGGGACCGCGTCGGCATCCGTCGTCAACCCCCACGGGGTTGCGTAATCCCTGGACGCGTATCGTCGCTTCAGCGCCCGGCGGGGATACGGAACCCCGGTGGGGTTCGGCGGCGGCGGGGCGTGGAACCCGGGGTAGCGCCTGGAGGCGCAACCCCGGGCTCTGATACGCTGCCCCGTTGGGGCAGAAGACGACTCCGGATCCCTCCACCCGCCTTTCCCAACGGATCGCGAACGGCCAAGCAGCCACTGCCCTCGCGTCCGCCCGGGGCAAGCAGATGCAAGGCACCGGGAGAAGCCCCATCGGCGTGGCGAATCGGCCAAGGTGCGGCCGAACCGATGGGGCCACCCTTCATTCGTCGTCAAAGTCGGCTGGCATCCAGTCGATGACGCTGCCGCCGCTTGAGGGGTAGTACGGGCTGACCAGGAAGTTCTGACCATTCTCCCAGGTGACCCGGAAGTCGCGGACCGTGAATTTCCTCCCCTCGTGCAGGTCGAAGAACTCCTCGTCGAGGGCGGGAACCGGCTCGAAGGGATAGAGATCGTCGAGGACCTCTTCCCTCTTCTCGTCGGGAATGATGTACTCCTCGACCGTGCCGCCATGCACTTCCAGGAGACGCGTCGGATACGGCAGTTTGCTCTCCGCATGGGTGATTGGCTTGATCATCTTCTCTCCCTTTTCCGTTTCTGGCGAACACTGTTTGGCACCATC
>JABGQJ010000102.1 GCA_018648945.1 Victivallales bacterium | reverse complement strand
GTCATCTGGAGCACGGCCCAGTCAGTGGAAGTCCCCCTGGAACAGCGCGAGAAGGCACTCAACCTGTGGGGACGGGAGATCGCCGGTGTGGATGGTCGCCTACAAGTCAGCCACGAGCCCGTCTACGTCCTTGAGAGGCAGTAGATCACACAGGCTCTGGGTGAGACGGATCGACGCAGGGGGCTCCGGGGTCAGTCCTCCGATCTGCTTTCTGGTCCGGCAATCCTGAGGCCGGGCCCGTCCGACTTCGCTCTGGGCTACGTCGCGACAGCCTTCGCTACCTGCTGGGCCGTATCCGAATGGCGAAGGCCACCAACGGGACGGGACTTGCGCAGTCTGGAAGTGTTCCGCGAACGGCAGAAGCGCTCTCCGCTCGGGATCGCGCGCGAACTCCACGAACGCTTCGACCAAAGCGGAGCCAAGAGCGTCCGGCAGTTCTGCAGGGATGAGGGCGAGAATTGGTCGGTAGTCTCGCGACACCTGCGACTGTTGCGTCTGCCAAACGACATCACCAACTTCCTTGACAGCAGCCAGACACCTGAGGTCCTCCGACACTTCACCGTGAAACGGCTGGACGCCCTCACGCGCCTGCCAGACGTCGAAGCCACGTCGTCGTGCATGGAGGACGTGAGGGAACTCGTCCCCCTTGGCTCGGATTCACTTCCATGACGGCTGTTCTGAGACCGTGGGCGGCGTGCAAGTCCGGGAAGGCGGATAGGATGACCGGCGTGACCTTTGGCCAGGGGCGCGCAACGGTCATCGACTACGGCCGAGAGCTTCTGCTAACGGTGTGCTGCAGGAAGGGCACCGGGGACTCGCCGCCAGTGGGTCAGGTTTGCGGCCAGCCACCAGAGCCATCAGACCGTCTGCTCTCGGGATGGATGGCGCGTTCCTACTACTCTACTTTCATCTTCGCCATCGCCTCGCTCCTGCGGACCTGGGGGCCGAACTCGGCGAGAAGGACACGGTCAGCATCGGTGAACGTCGTGTTGCCGGCGAGGATTCTGATGTTGTCGTCGATTTCGCGCTTCAGGCGCATGCCGATGCAGAGCATGTGAACGCGTTTGTCTCGCAGCACGTGCCGAATCGCTGCCCCGGGCAGGCCGCTCAGGCGTTTCTTGTCGAAGCGCGGCACGACATGCCCGGACCAGGCACCCAACAGCCCGGCGCCGATGACCTTCATGGCCACGATTCCCATGTTGCGCTTGTGAGCGGCGGCCAGGCACTTCTCACGGAGGCCGATTGTCCGCGGCGAGAACACCTGGTCGTGGCCCCGGGGTAGGAAGCCGTACGCCAACATGCACTGATCGAACCCGCCAGACTTGATCAGGGCCAGCGCCTTGTCGAAGTAGCCGTGCGCAGTAACCCCAACGAAACGGATGATCCGTTCATCGCGCAGCTTGACCAGCTCGGCGTGAACCGCCATCGCGCGTTCCACGCTCATCTGCTGGAGCCCCGGCGTACCGTGGATCTGGACGAGGTCGAGGTAGTCGGTCCTCAGCTCCTTCAAGCATCGCTCAACCTGCCGGCGGACGTCAGCAGGATTGGTGGTCTCGGTCTTCGTGGCAAGCCAGACCTTGTTGCGAAGGGGCTCGAGGGCCTCGCCGAGGATCGACTGGCTCTCCATGTAGTTCCCAGCCGTGTCGAAGTAGCGCAGACCACGCTCGTAGCCGTAGCGCACCAGCCTCACCCGATCCTCCCTCGACAACGGGTTGTGCCACTCCTTCGGAAGCGCGGCTCCGCCATACGCAAGGACCGGCAGTTTCACTCCCGTGCCTCCGAACGTGCGTACCGGGATGGTCTCGGCGAGCGCCAGGTCCTTCTCCGAAGGTGCTGCGCCCGAGGCAAGGGCAGCCGGGAAGGCTGCGCCCAAGGTCGCCGCCTTCAGGAAATCACGTCGATTGAGGTCGTTGTTCATCGTGTCGTTCCCCTGGTCTCGTCTACTTCGGCGTCGCTTCGCAGTGAGGGTAGCGGTAGTCGGCCCGTGGGTTCGTTGACACTTGCCGGGTGGAGCCGTCCCTCAAAGTGTAGAGAAACAGCGACGGGCTGGCGTGGTAGACGATCGCGGCTTCGTCCTTTGTCCAGCGAGGATAGGCGAACCAGCGATTGGCCCCCTGCTCATTGGCAAATGGTCTGGAGTTGGTGATGGCGGGCTTCTTCGCGTCGAAGTCGGCGATGCAGAGGGTGCGCCCTCCGTTCTTGTACTTGAACCCCCTCTGATACTCGAAGCAGACCTGCCTCTCGCTTGGGGAGACACTGACACGATCTAGGATTCCCTCCTTCGCCAATTCGCAGTCGATGCGTTCAAAGTGCGGCTGGCCTCCGTTTTTGCCGGGGGCCATCAGGAAATATCCCCAGCCTTGCCGTGGATGATCGCACTGGACGAGGATCCTGCCGTCCATCAGGCAGGAGTAGGCCCAGGTATGGTGGCTTCTGTCAGTCAGGGCGATTTCCTGGCCGGGCTTGTTGCGCACCTTGCTCGCCATCACGCAGAAGCCGCCCGTCTCAGGCTTCTTCCGGTTCCAGATGGGCGTGTTCGTCCCGTCCCGTGTCCAAGTCTGGTTGAAGTCGGTATGGGTGCCGTCCGTGAGCTGATGGAACCCGCTCCCGTCGACGTTGATCACACAGACGGCCGTCTTCCAGTTGGTGACGACAGGATCGTCCCTGAGCCTGCGGAAGAAGACCAGCATGTCGCCGGTCTTCGACCAGGACGGTTTGAAGTCCCAGTGACCGGAGGTGAGCGGCTTGCTCTCGGGCATGCCATACGTGTTGACGTGGATCTCGCCATTGACGAAGTAGGCTCCGCGGATACCTGTTCCCGTCGCCGCCGCGGCCTCGTCCCTGCTCTTTGCCCCATGCTCACGAAGACACGACACGACCGCCGCCTTGGCGGGCTTCCCTCCCATCTGATGACGCGCCGCATCCAGTGGGGTGTAGCCGTTCCTGTCCGCGGCGTTCACGTCCGCTCCCTTCCTGATGAGGCGCACCACAAAGCCCGTACGACCGGTGAAGGCCGCCCAGTGCAGCGGCGTGCCTCGGTGTTTATCGGCGGCCCTGGCATTGACGTCTGCTCCTCGTTCCAGCAGCAACTCGGCGGCTGCCATCTGGCCGGCGAGCACCGCAATGTGCAAGGGGGTGCCGCCCGAGCCAGGGACGTCCGGCAGGACGAACGTGCCGTTCACGTCCGCCCCGGCCGCAATCTGGTGCCTGATGGCATCGAGGTCCCCCTTGGCGGAGGCGGTCCAGATGTCGGGCTCCGCTGCCCGAACAGCTCCGGCAAACAGAACGATGCAATACATCGGCCCCATCGATAGATACCATTGCCTCATTCTGTCACTCTCCTTTGCTGCTCTGAGTCGGGATTCCACGGCCTTCGTTCCTCAGGGCTACTTGCCCTTCACCCGGACCATCCTGAGCACAACCGGCTCGGGGTAGTCGATGGTCATCAGCATGGTGTCGTCATCTACGAATTCATGCCGGAACCGCCGGCCGCCCTGCTCCCCTGCGACCGTCGTAAAGCCGAGCTCGAGCACGGCCTCCCCCTCCTTGAAGCTCCACGTCCCTAGGCTGCTGGTCCCTTCGCTGTCGACCCCGATGTGGTACACCTCCCCGGTCCCGGAGTTGAGCCCCATCAACGACGCAGTCTTCTTCGTGCGGTCCGATGCTGTGATGTCCATGACCTCGTCCTCGAATCGCCAGCCGTAGGTGACCCGGATGTCCTCGCCGCCAGTCTCTGCGTCCACCCAGGTGCCGAGGAGGCGCTCGAAGCCAGCGGCCTTCAGAGCTTCGCCCAGATTGCTGGGAGCAGGCCCGGGGGCAGGCGGGGGAACGGTGTCCGACACCGTCAGCTCCACGCTGGACACGGCCAGCCCGAGGTCTCCCTCCCGCGTACACCACCACCAGTCCCGCAATTCCAGACCGTCTGCCGACTCCGGTGCCCCCGTGGGCAGCGCTCCGCCATCGACCGAAGCCAGCGGCTGGAAGTCCGTCAGCCTGAACCACAGGTCCAAGACCCCGGCGCCATCCGTCAACGCGGGCACGGGGCAAGCGATGATAAACTTCCCGGCGAACTGTCCGTCCATCCGAGCAGTCGAAAAACCGAAGTGCACGGTGCCGGCGGAGGCGACACTGCCCCGGACTCGGAATGCGGAGTTCGCTTCCAGGGCAACTGGTGGACTCCCGCCCCGCGACACCGACTGGGCCGCTACACGGAGAGTGATCGGCTCCCCATCACGGTGCAGCAGCAATGGGGTGGCGAGGAGCCGTCCGCCGCCCCCCGCGGAAGGTACCCACGTCCCGTGAATCGTGCCGTCAGGCAATCTGCCTCGCCATTCGGTGGTGGGGGCGGAACGCGGCACGACCTGCAGTGTGCCTCGCGGATCGAGAGATGCAATGGCCCGGTGCCCCGAGGGTACCTCGGCACTGCTCCCGTCGGCCAGCCGCGTCACCCGGACGCGTCCCTCGCTCACGCGGAGAGCCGTCGAGGACGACCCCACCTCGACACGGAACGCCGTACCGAGGACTTGCAGGTCAGCCTCCGGAGTGTGGATCAACATGGGCCGGTCGGCGGGTTGCGGGCATACGACCGCCGACAAGGCCCCCACTTGAAGGTGCAGTTCCTTCTGCGCCAGCTTCGAAATCGTCAACCTGCCGGAACACGACAGCGTCACGGTGGACGTGTCACGGAATCGGAGCGTGCACCAGGATTCCGGTCCCAGCACCTCCAGTGTCCCGCCCGAGAGCAGAGCACCTATTGCCAGGCTGTCGGCCACTTCGCCGTCCCCGCTGGTCCAACGCACGGCTCCGACCACCTCGGTGACCTGAGCTGCATCCGGCTCCGCCTCAGGTGCACGAAGGAGAATCGCTCCGAGCACCACCAACACAGCCGCGGCAGCCACCCAGGGCAGCCACCTGAGGACGAGGGCGCGCTGAGCGGGGGCACGACGTTCGCCCGGCTGGGGCGTAATGTGTGACATGACTCTGTCCATGAAACACGACCCGTCGGCGGGAATCCGGGCCATCGTCTCGCGAACGAAGCTCTCCCTGCTTTCCGAGCTGCCTTGAGCGACCAAACTGAGCAGGCGGTGGGTCTGATAGCTGTCCGCCGCCATCCGCACGAGGGCCTCGTCGGCGGAGAGAAGCTCCCGGAGTTCGGCGATCCCCCCCTCGTCGAGTTCGCCTTCGAGGTAGTCAGTCCACAGCTCGGTGAAGCGCTCATCAGGTCTCATGATGCCGCCCCCTCCGCGGCCATCCGACGTTCTACGCAGTCGTGCAGCTGGCGGCGGAGCTTCCACAGCAGCTTCTTCACCGCAGGAACCGAACGACCGCTGCGTGCGGACATCTCGGCCAACGGGATCTCTTCCTCATACCGCCAGGTAACGAAGCGACGCAGGTGTTCGGGGAGCGCGCTGAGACACGTCTTCAGGTGAGCAAGTCGCGCCTGACACGATTCCGGCGGCTCGGAACTTCGCCGCTCCAGCTCGCGTTGGAGAAGGTCGGGGGCGTAGCGCGCGTGGTAGTCCGCAATCCGCCGCAAGCGGGTCGCCTCCGTCATCAACTGGAAACGCGCGATGGTGAACAGCCACGCACCGAAGTTCGTACCAAGCTCGTAGTCGTCGAGTCGGGCGAATGCCGCCACGAAGCTGCGTTGGGCCACTTCATCGACATCGACGGCCGGGGGACTCTGTGCGGCGAGCCACGCGCGCAATGGCTCCTCGAAGCGACGCACGATCACTTCGAACACCGTGGTTTCTCCGCCGCGCACACGGCGGACCGCCTGATCAATACGTGAGTTCTCATTGGAGCGTTGCATGGTTATCAAGGTATGGCAGCTGACGCGCCGTGGTTACCCCTCGGGGCAAGGAATTCCCCCGTTGTCCCCGAACTGCGCGCCGCCCCGCTGGGCCAGTTTGTCTCAGAACCACATATGAAAGCTCGCTTCCTCCACTCCGGCTCTGGAGTAGACGGCTTGGTAAGCCGTGGATGCGACGCACAGGGGGGGGGAGAGGAATCGCGGTGATCGACGAAGGGGGAGTCCGACTTCGCTCTGCGAGCTATGTCGCGGCAGCCTTCGCTACCTGCTGGGCCGTATCCGAATGGCGAAGGCCAGGCCTGCCGAACCGCCCGCAGCGCCAGCGCTTGCGCGGTGTGTAGCTCAGGCCCAGACTCAGAGCCGCTTCTTGGCGAACGCGCGTCCCGAGGGCGATTTGAGGTAGCGCTCGAATGCGCGTGCCTGATCGAGATCGGTGAACATGACCGCCGTCTTGATCCGCCACGGACGGAAGGGACGGGTGTAGTCGCAGCAGCCGTTGTTGGCCTGCCGCGCCGGAGCTGGCTGGCGGAGGCGGGTGGGCTCTGAGCCTGGCTTCGAGGTCCTGGGTAAAGCCAGTGTAGAAACGGTCGGGGTGCGATTCGCTCTGGAGGATGTAGACGTAGCTGCGTGGCATGCGGGAGCCAGGAAGAACCGAGGGGGGGGAGGAAGCGCGTCGCGGGAGAGGGAACCCCGACTTCGCTCTGCGAGCTATGTCGCGACAGCCTTCGCTGCCTGCTGGGCCGTAGCCGAATGGCAAAGGCCAGGCCTGCCGAGCCGCCCGCAGCGCCAGCGCTTGCGCGGCGTGTAGCTCGACGCCAGCGCCCGCGCGGTGTGTAGCTGCGTAACGTGTCGCCTGTGCCGTCTCAGAGGCGTTTCTTGGCGAACGCGCGTCCGGATGGGGATTTGAGGTAGCGCTCGAAGGCATGCGCCTGATCGACGTCAGTGAACATGACAGCGGTCTTGATGCGCCCGGGGCGGAAGGGGCGGGTGTAGTCGCAACAACCGTTGTTGTGGGCGAGGAGCCTGGCTTCGAGGTCTTGGGTAAAGCCAGTGTAGAAGCGGTCAGGGTAGGCTTCGCTCTGGAGGATGTAGACGAAGTACCGGGGCATGGGAGGAAGGAGCAAGAAGGGACTTGACTGCGGGACTTGGGGGGAGACAGAGGCGGGCACGTCCGACTTCGCTCTGCGAGCTATGTCGCGACAGCCTTCGCTCGACTGGCCTGCCGAGCCGTAGCTCGACGCCCAGTCGAGCGAAGGCTGGGGTGGATGAGGGGAATTGAACCCCCGACCTCCTGGGCCACAACCAGGCGCTCTAACCAACTGAGCTACAACCACCACATAAAGACAAATCGGGACGCCATCTTGAAGACGGACTTATACTATCCGCCATCTGGCGGTGATTGCAAGTGGATCTGTAGTGGATTCGGGGCGGAAATCGGCTAGGAGTCGCTCCGGAACCGGGGATGGATGTGGTCCTCGGTGAGTCCGAGTTCATCCACGAAGGGGGCGAGCCCGAGCACGCTGCCGATCCCAGCGAGGGAATGGGAATCGCTGGCGAAGTGGAAGGGACAGCCGCAGTCCCTGGCCAGTGCCAACATCCGCATGAACGCGTCGTCCTGCCAGCCGGGTTGCGGACCCTTGCCCCGCAAGGAGGGGAAGAAGCCGGTGGTGATCTCGATGCTGACCCCAGCCTGGGCAGCTGCCCGGAAGCACTGCTGGAACTGGTCGTCGGAAATCGAGGCGAGGATGTCGTCGGTCTTCTCTGTATGGCCGCAGGGCAGGAATGGATGGGCGACTCCTGTAGCCAATCCCAAGGCAATCAGTTCCTGGAAGCGTTCCACCATCAGAGCCCCGATCCCGGCGGGGTCCTCCAACTCGGGGGGGAAGACGAAGCCTCGCATGTGGAAATGGCTCATGGGCAGCAGCACGAAGTCCAAGGTGTCGACCGTGGCCTGGGAGATTCCCACCTTGCCGCTGCCGCAATACTCGCTCTCGGCACCGAACAGCACCCGTACGCCGGTCTCCTCGGGCATTTGCTTTCGGATCTGGGCCACATGGGCCGGGTTCTGCGGCACGTACCACGCCATCGCGCCCGGACAGGCCGGATCCCACAGGTGATCCGCAAAGCCGATCAGCTTGATCCCGCACTCCTCCGCCTGCTTCAGAATCGCCTTCGGCTCTGCCAGCGGATCGCTGCTGCACGCCGAGAGGAAGGTGTGGACATGAACATCGTGGTCGATACGCATGGGGCTCGCTCCTGGTCCGAACTCGAGTTTTCTTTCTGGCGACGCACGCCCGACTGTACCTGCCCGATTGGCCCGGAGCAACCGACCGTCTGGATTGGCACGCGGGGCAAATACGGGGCAAATTGTGGGTCGCCCCCTCCGACCGGAACGCCAGCCCACCGAGGTACTCGCTCTTGCGCTTGTTACATGCCTGTCTCGCTACCCTCTTCCTCTCACTCTCCTGCCTGTCGGCGGATGCTCCGCGCCTGCGTTACCAGATCGGGCGGCTGTCGAACGCGCGGTCGGTGCAACCGACAGCGCCCGGCGCGGCAGGGACCGCCAACAGCTTCCTTCTGGTCCATGAGCGCGGCAACTGGGCGCGCTTCAACTGGCCCATGTTCCACCCCATCCCCGGCCTCAAACAGGTCCGCTTCCACTGCCGCCGCGACGCCGACGGGCCCGGACTCATGATGGTGCGTTTCCTGGGACGGGATGGCACCGAATGGCAGAGCCAGACCATCGACCTGACCCCCGAGTGGCAGGAGCACAGCCTGACGACAGCGGACTTTGCCTTCTTCCGGGGCGATGAGGCGAAGCGCGATGAGAAGCCGGACCTCGGGGACGTGATCCAGTTCCAGGTCGTGCCGTCGAGCGGCGGCGAAGGGGAAGGGCGGTTCCGCCTCGACCAGATCCGCCTCGAACCCGGTGGCCCCATCTACACCGCCGACCAGGACGACCTGCGCCCGGTCTTCGCGCCCCGCGAGCTGCAGCGCCAACGCATCAACGACCTCCTCGCCCGCTGGCACTACGAACGCCGGAAGCTCGAGCGCGACGCCCTGCAGGCCCAAGAGTGGTTACGCTTCATGGAGCCACTCGCCACGTCTGCCGCCCGGGCATTCGCCGCTGGTGGAAAGAGGTCGTCTGACGTGTCGCTGCTCCCCTGGCATTTCGAGCCGACACCGATCCCCGACGACTACCAGCCCCTGACCGCCGCCGCCTTCGACGCGATGGTGCGCGAGCTAGCCGCCAAGCCCGTCGACACCATCGACCTGACCGCCGAGGACGTCGCCATCAGCGGCTCCATTCTCTATTCGGCGGTCGAGCAATCCCCCCCGACCCTGGAGACCGAGGGTGGCAAGCGCTTCCTGCGCCTCCCCGTCCGCTTCGTCGACAAGGGCCGCCAAACCGTATTCCTAAACACCAAGCTCCCCGCCGCCTTCCCCGTGGTCGGTCGGCGCCTGGAGGTCGATGTCCGCTTCCCCAAGGTCCCCCTGAACAGCGAGTTCCCCCTCCTGCTACGCCTCTACATGGACAACCCCGACGGCGAATCCTGGGCCGATTTCCACCCCGATGCCATGCCCGAGGGCAAGTGGCGGACCCTCCGCTTCGACGTGGCCAACCCCGCGCGCAAGGTCCGCTACACGCCCACCTCCGTCATCGGCATCACCTTCCGCCTGGAGAATGCACCAGGACAGGCAGCCGACTTCGCGCTCGACATCGGCGACGTCCGCCTCGGCTGGCCCCCGCCCGAAGACGTCGTGCGCACCCGCTTGCTGGATCAAGCCCTTGCCGCCGTCCACCAGGCACGCTTGGCACTCTATTCGATGCGAGACCAGGCTGCAGCGGCCGAGGACGTTCTGACTGGCATCCGAGGCGGCAAGGGAGTGTTTCTGTCCCCTCGTGGAGGACACGCTGGGCTCCCCATACCGACATACATGCCCCCCGGGGCAACCGGAGAGCCATTGCTCCCGGAGAAGATCACCTGGCGATTCCGAGCCTCTCCCACCGGCGTGGCGGTGGTTGCCCGGGTCGCCGACCCAGTCCCCGGAGCGCGTCTGGTAGGCGAGGTGGTCGATGGGGGCGAGCGGGTGACCGGGGGAGGAGCGGCAGCCAACCAGGAGTTGGCGCTCTACATTCCCCCCCCCTCCTGCTGGTCGAACCGCCGTCCCCGCACCTGCAATCTGCAACTTGCCATGGTCAAAGACGGCAGGACTCTCGCCCGTATCAACCAACAGATCCAGCCCGGAATCGTGACCGTCTCCCCAAGCCCCATCAACCCCACCCTCCGCCACCTCCGCCACCGTCGCCAGCCGGACTGGACCATGCGCGAGAACGGCCGCGCCTGGTTCGCCCGCATGGCCGTCTACAACTGGAGCAATACGACCGCCGTCATCCAGGAGGGGCATCGGCTCCTCGACGACCTCTGGGTCGACGGCCTGCGCCGGTATGGCCTCCACAACCGCCCCGCCTCCTGGGACATCCGCGACCAGCTTGGCGTGCCCTTCCTGCACTCTCTCTCCCCCAACTACCGGAGCCTCGCCGGGTGGGACGATGTCGCCGTCTTCCGCGACCACTACACCACTCTCTTCCGCATGCTCTCGCCCCATGCCAACCGTCCCTTCCAAGCCGTAGCCCAGGCGGGTAATGAGGTGGAGTTGTCCATCTGGGGCGCCAGCCTCTCCGACGCCTTCCCCGGCGCGCTCTACCAGCCGCTCGATATCGGGGCCGAGCTGTTGAGCAGCGTCTATGCCAAGCGCTCGCCGGTAATGTACGTGCGGGCCAGCTCCTTCCGGACCGTGCCGCCCCTGCCCCACGAGGACATCTCCGGCATCAACCAGTACACCGGGCGCTACCATGGCCGCCAAGACGAAGTCGCCCGCGACCTTGCCGAACTGGCCCGCGAAGCCGTCGTCTGCAACCGCCCGCTCTTCATCACCGAGTGGATGGGGCCCAAGTACTCCTGGGCCACGTCGGGCGTCGGCGGCGTCACCCGTCGCGGCGCCGCCTACTATCTGGAACGCTACTGGCGCGCCATGATCCAGACCCCCGGCATCGTCGGCTCCTCCGAGTTCACCATGAACTGGGTCATCGCCCCCTTCGAGGACCTCACCACCCAGACCCGCGAGCAAGCCTACAAGAACCGCCCCAAACACTCCCAGTTCGGTGGCGGCCGCACCGCCGACCATGTCCCTCTCGTCGGCCCGCACGAAGCCGTGCGCGGCCCCTGCTTCCGCTCCATGCAGGCCTTCCACAGCCCCCTCTACGTGATCGCCAACTCACCCGGCTCCGTCGCCATCCGCCATTCCCCACAGGCCGGGAAACTCGCTGCGAAACTGCGTGATGCCCTGTCCCGGCTGGGCAAGGAAGTCAAGGTCGGCCCCGTGTCCGGCGGGAGCATGTATCCCGTACCCCAGCACGATATCGTCCTGCTCCATCCCGATGACCCCGTGCCTGAGAAGCTGCCCGTTCCCCCCGCCGATCTGGCCAGCAACGAGAACGACGAACCTCTGATTCGGCACCGCCTGAACCCGAAGAACCCCAATCGGCTCCTCGTCGCCCTCAGCGCCCCGAGCACCGTGGCCTACGAACGCGGCGCCAAGCGTTTGGCGGAAGCCGCGTCGGCGATGGTCGAAATGAACGAGCTTGAGGGGGCCATGAGCCGCGTCGTGGCGCTTACCGACAAGAAGCTGCGCCGGGGATATGAGCGCTATCTGCTGGAACTCGCCGCCCGCGGCCATGTGTTCAGCGGCGACGACACCCGCGAAGAGCTCAACCCGACCGAGTTCCTCACCCCGGACGGCAAGCGCCGCCCAGCCTGGGAGAAGCTCTCCGCGGTCATCCTTGACACCGCCCGCGAGCTGCAGCCGGCAGAGCAACAACTGGTCGAGACACTCATCGGCCAGGGCGTGCACCTCGTCATCAGTCTCCCCTGCTGGCAAGCCAACCCAACCCTCCAGCAAGCCTACCCCGTCACCCTCGGCCCATCACACCCCCTGTCCGAGCCCCTGCCGGTCGTGGCTGCCCTCCGCCAACCCGTCCCCGTTCGCCGCCTGGGCGGAGCCGACCTGGATGTGATCCGCAAGTTCCAGCCCAAGATGGCCGACTCCGCCGCGCTCCGCGTTCGCGAGCTCTCCTCACCCACCGCCAAACCCTTGGCCACCGCCGCCAACGGCGCCGCCGTCGCCCTGGCTTGGGAGCGCGGCCCAGCCCGGATCGTCCTCCTCGGCGGGGCCATCGGCGAGGTCCTGGAAGTCCACGGGCGCGTGACCCGCTCCGGCCTCAGCCATCGCTTGTACGACCGCGACACCGCCTGCGGGCTCGAGCGGCTCAGCCGCTTCATCGTCAACTGCTGCCGCTTTGGGCAAGTCGAACGCGCGCCCCTTCCCCGCCTCTTCGCCGACACCCAGCCAACCACCACCCTTGTCCCCGCCGGCAGCCCCGTGCAGGCGCGCGTCCGCCTGACCAATGCCAACGGCCAGCCCGTCCCCGGCGGCCAGCTCCGCGTCCGCGTCCGCCGCGTCGTCGACGGTCGCCACGAGCGCAGCACAGACTACCTCGACATACCCGAGGCCGAGCCGGGCATCTTCCTGCTGAACTGCCCCGAAGGCCCCCGTGGCACGGCCGGACTCCACTACCCCACCGCCCAGACCCCGGGCCGACTCCATCTAGTCAGCCTCCAGTTCAAGGCCTACGCCCCCGGCCACATCCCCGCCGACTCCGCCCTCACCGTCGCCCTGGACTCGCGAACACCCCAACCCTAGACTGCTGCGAACCGTACCCCAGCGCTCTAAGGAGCTATCATGTACCGAGCCATTCTTGCCGCCACCTTTGCCCTTCCCGTCCTCGCCTGGGAGCCCATCCGCTGCCCGGAAGTGGACCGGACGAGTGCGGACCGGTTCGAGACGGTGCGCGTGCTCTCGACCTTCGAGGATGGCATGGGCACCTGGAAAGCAACCAACGGGGGCCAGCAGCCAAAGACCACCCAGGCGCTCGACCAGAAAGTCGCGCGCGCCAGCAGGGCGTCGTTGCGGGTGGATGCCGTATTCGGCGGCGAGAAGAAACTGGAGTACATCAATGTCGGGCCGGGTGCGGTGATCGAGAAGCCCGGCATCGGCGTCGGCTTCTGGTTCCGCTGGACCGGCACCCCCGTCTCCCTTCGCATGCGGATCGCGGACAAGAGCGGCGAAACCCATCAGATGAATCTGCCTCGCGACTATGCCGGCGACCCAAGCAAGGAATGGTGCTACGTGGCCACCAAGATCAGCTCCCAGAGCGGCTCCTGGGGCGGCGACGGCAACCACAAGCTGGACTACCCCTGCATGCTGCAAGCCATCGTCGGCGACCGCCCGAAGGCCGGCTTCAAGGGCAACTGCACCCTCTGGCTCGATGATGTCGCATTGGTCCGCGAGCGCAAACGCACCGGCGAACTGAAGGTGGAGGTCGACCAGCTCCGGCTGGGGAACCTCTACCAGCCCGGCAACCGCGTGTCGCTGCGGGCCACCGGCTCCGGCGACACCGTGACTTGGGAGTGGCGGGATTTCTTCGGCAACGTGGTCGGCAAGGGCACGGGCCCGATTGCTTCGGCCACTCTCGGCAAGTCTGGCTACTACCAGTGCATTCTCGAACTGCGCCAGGGCGATGCGGTCGTGGACCGACGGATCTTCCGCTGTGCGGCCCTGCCCGCCCCCACCGGCAAGCGCAATGACTTCCTAGGCTTCTGCACGCACTTCCAGCGGGTCACGGCTTGGCCGAGTGAGGGGCTGGACCTGTTCGCCCGCTACGGCTTTGGCCATCTGCGCGACGAGCTCTCTTGGGGCAGCGTCGAGAAGGAGAAGGGACGCTTCGCCATCGACCCGAGACAGGCCGCCTATCTGGCCAGGTCCCGGAAGCTAGGCATCGAGCCCCTGCTGATCCTCGACTACGCCAACCGCCACTACGACGACGGCGGCTTCCCCAATTCCGAGGGGGCGATCGCGGGGTTCGCCCGCTATTCCGGGTTCCTCGTGAAGGAACTCGCCGACCGGGTCGATACTTACGAGATATGGAACGAATGGACCGTCAAGTGCGGCATGCGCGGCCGTCCGGGCAGCAACTCACCCGAGAACTACGCGCGCCTGCTCCAGGCCAGCCATGCGGCCATCAAGCGCGCCAACCCCCAGGCCACTGTCGTGGGGATCGGCGGCGAGCACAGCGGGGGCCATATCAGGAACATCGAAGGCATGATGCGCGGCGGCGGGGCCAAGGCCATGGACTCCTTCTCCGTCCACAGCTACCGGTACCCCAGAACCCCCGAGGAGACGGACTTGGCAGGCGAGATCCTGGCCGTCTCCAAGCTGGCCAAGGACTGCGGCGCCCCCGAGCGCGTCTGGGTCACCGAGATCGGCTGGCCAACCCACACCGGCCCGCGCGGCTCGGACGAGTTCAAGCAGGCCCGCATGATGGTTCGCACCCTCTCCCTGCTCTGGGGAACCGGCGTCGTGGACCGCGTCTACTGGTACGACTTCAAGAACGACGGCTTCAAGCGCGAATACAACGAGAACAACTTCGGCGTGGTCTGGCACCAGGGCTTCAACTGGGCGCCGAAACCGGCCGTGGTGACCGCCGCGGTGTTTGCCGCCCTGACTCAGGGATGCACCAAGCCCGAGCCATGGAATCTCGGCGATGCTCATGGTTTGCGCCTGCGGCGACCCGATGGCACGCAATTGGCCATTGTCTGGAGTGCTGGAGAACCGACCACAGTCGGCGTCAAGGGCGTCACTCAGGCTTGGGATCTCATGGGCAACCCCACCCATGTGGGGGAGCGCGTGGCACTCGGCGAGAATCCCATCTACCTGATGGGAGGCCGGGTCTCGATCCGCCCCTGACCAGCCGACCCCAACATGTCGCCAATCGCGAGGAATCCCCCCGTGTTCGACCTCTCCCGCATTCCCGACCCCCGCGTGCTCGCCGGCACCCCGGAGGTCAGCTACCGTGATCCCGCCGCCCTCCTGGTGGATGGCGAGGTCCGGCTTTGGTTCACCGAGAACCATGCCCTGGCCGAGGGCGGTATGCAGAGCCATGTGAGCGAGATCCGTTCCCGGGATCTGGTGGCGTGGACTGCGCCCCGGCCGATCACTGTTCCCGGCGATCCTGCGAACTGGTCGAGCCCGGGCAATGTGGTCCGGGAGGGCAGGGAATGGGTGATGTGCCTGCAGACCTACCCCACGCCTCCCGGTGGCTACATTGGCGACGACAGCTGCCGCATCTACACCGCGCGCAGCCGCGATCTGGAGAGCTGGGACGAAGCGGAGCTGCTGCAGGTGAAGGGCAACCATGTGTCCGAGGAAGCCATGGGTCGCATGATTGATCCCTACCTGTTGCAGGACAAGGACGATCCCGGCCTCTGGTGGTGCTTCTACAAGCAGAACGGGGCCAGCATCTCTCGGTCCCGCGACCTGCGGCAGTGGGAGTATGTGGGGCGGACCGAATGCGGCGAGAATGTCAGCGCTTTGATCCGCGACGACGAGTATCTGCTGATGCACTCACCGGGCGCCGACGGGATGGGCTTGCTGGCCACGGCGGACCTGCGGCAGTTCCGCGAACTGGCGCCGAACCGGATTCAGCTGGGGCACCGCGTGTGGCCCTGGGCGCGGCGGCGCCTGACGGCCGGGACGGTCTTGGACCTGCGTGCTGAGCCGGGCATTGGCAAGTACCTGATGTTCTATCATGGCAGCGCTGAACTCCCAGGCATGCACGAACATGTGAGCGCCAGTTCCCTGGGCTTGGCCTGGAGC
>JABGQJ010001019.1 GCA_018648945.1 Victivallales bacterium | reverse complement strand
AGGGTGTCGGGGAGATTCTTGGCGGGGGCACTGCCAAGCAAGCGACCATCCACCCACAGTTGGATGAGTTCGCGGTCCCAGCAGGCGGCGACGTGGCGCCAGACGCCGGGTTGCCAGCTGCGGGCGTAGCCATCGGCCCACACGCGCACCCCGACCCCCCAGTGTCGGTTGAGACTGAAGGAGATGTGGCCGTACTGGTCCCGAGTGAGGGAGAGCCCCCGCATGCCCGGAACGCTGACGAAGGGGCGACTGACCCGCTCTCCACCGGGCACCAGCAGCTTCACCCACAGCTCGATCGTCCCCGCCTGGGGATCGAGGAAATCCTCGGCCGATGTCGCGACGTACGCGCCCGCCCCCTGGTGCAAGGCCGCACCGAAGCGGCCCTTGGGGACCCGTTTGACCTCCCCTTTCAGGAAGTACTGGAAGGGGTCGAGATCCTCCTCGAAATCGAGCAGCAGCAGCGTGTCCTGATCCGACTCGAGCTTCCGCAGGGGGGGCAAGTCGAGAGCTGGCAGACCGGCGTGTCCGAGCAACACATTGTCCAGGGAAACATCGTCCGAGGAGGCGAGTTCGAGACGCAACGTGGTGGCCGTCTCTCCCGGCGTCATCGAGAACCGGTGCGATACCCATTCGCTCGTGCCGTCCACGCTCTGGTCGAGCAGTTTCCGCCACGCGCCACCGTCACGCGACGATACCCGTGCCCACACCTTCCCATTGCCCCGGATCTCGAAGGTCAGCGTCCATGTCGCGGAGTCGGCAACCGGGATGCCGTCGTAGAACACCCGCGCGGCGCCCTTCTCTGCCGACAATCGAAGACAGTGCCCACCGGGGTGGCGAGGCACGGCCTCCACACGGCCGTCCCCGCGTGTGGCCACATCCCACGTCCGGGGCACGGACTTGCCGGCGGCATTCGGTTCGACCAGCTCAAAACCCCCGTTGGGCAGAGCGTTGACTGGCGCATCTTGGGCCGGGAGTACAACTGCCAACGGCAACAGCAGGATGGCCCAGCGGAGACGCATGGCAGTCACTTCCCCTCCGCCCACAGGCCCGTTTTCTTCTGGCTGGCAATGAAGCCCAGATTCTCCAGGTACATGCGTTGCCGACCATTTCCTCCGAACGCGCCGAGTTTGGCTAGGCCACCACCAATGAGCTTGGCGTTGACCAGATCGCGAACGTTGTAGGTGTTCGTCCCCAGGTAGACATAGGCCAGATGGTGGCCGTCGGCGTCGCGAGTCACGGCGTCATGGGACAGACTCACTGCCTTCCCCACCACCATCGCGCGGTGAGCGGCCAGCGCCCGTTTCCGATAGGGGTGGTTATCGGGTATGCCCGCCGCACCAATGTAGTACACGTCCTCAACCGTGGTGCCAAGGCGCACCTTCACGCCGCGTGTGCCGATGATGTCCACCACCGTTCCCCGACTGGGTCGCGCCACTCCGGCAGTGATGGCGGCGAGCACGGGGACCGCGCTATAGCGACTGTCCTCGGGCGTCTCGAAATCCAAGGTCGTGATCTTCTTTCCTGGATGTGGGTTGGTCCATTCGCAACCTGGCAGGATCACGCCCTTGTGCATGGGGTTGTCGCCTTGCCAGGCAACGAACAAGCCGTGACGCTCCATCGCCTCGGCGTACCGAGTCGGCTCGGCCCACCAGTCGATGACCTGCTGCCCCGTTTTCACCTCGAACAGCGTCTCCGTGCCATCGGCGTAGTGGATGCGGTACTGGAATGGAACGGGTGCGCTCCACGCCACCGCGTGCAGGAAGAAGAGCACATCGGCCTTGCGCCCGATCTTGATCCCCGCGACCTTCTTCGGGCAGTCCGTGTTGCTGGCGTTGCGGCTGTGCAAAGTGATTGCGCCCTTGGGGGCAGCAAGCTGGAAGGGGATGTCCGCGAATCTGCGGCTGCCGGTCGGCAGGTTGCGCATGTCGTTCTCCCCCTGGTTCGTCCAACCGAGGAGGCCCGTCTTGGCATCGTCCCGGAATCCGCGGTTCGCGTAGGGGGCGAGATCGATGCAGGAGAACTCGTAGCGCTTGAGCCGCTCCTTGCGCGCCCGTGCCGCGCCGCCATCGCCGCGCAGTTCGCAGCCCAGATTGGTCAGCAGGAGAGACCGCAGACGGGTAACGGTCACCGCCAAGGCCGGAACCGGTTCATCAAGCCGCAGCGTGCTGATGACCATCCGCCCTTTGCCCACCGGAATCTCAAGCAGTCCTCCTGGACGAGTCAGGCGCACGGCGTTCGGCGCGTCGGTCTCCGCGATCCAGTCCGCGATGCGTTCCTTTGGCTCGACGGTGTAGGCCGACCACCAGCCACCCTCATGCTGGAGGCCCTGCTTGTGCTTGCCACTGGACCAGTACATCTCGTGGTTCGAGATCCCCGCCAGCAGTCCGGAGTCGGTGCGTCGCAGACACATGAACTGCACCTCGCGCGGCTCCTTCTCGACAGGCCGGAAACGAAGCGCCGCGCCAACCAACTCGGCGACCGATTTTGTCTCGGGGGTGCCCCGATGCACGAAGAC
>JABGQJ010001018.1 GCA_018648945.1 Victivallales bacterium | reverse complement strand
CCTGAGTGAGCCGGACGCCTCCTTAGAGCTGCGGTCGGCTCGGCTCGACCGACTGATCGATGCGGAGATTGCCCTTGCCGCCATTGCGGGCAGGTTCGATGCCTCGCTGGCCCAGATGAACCGGCTTCTGCCCTATGCCAAGCGGCAGGCCGATGTGCGCCTGGCGCTGGTCGGCAATTCCAGCACGCCGCCCGGCATGATCGACAGTCTGCTTGCGGATCCAAGTGCCGAGGAGTTGCGGGCCCTGGCCTGCAACCTCAGCGTTTCCCCCATCTGGGCCCAGCGCATCGCCCGGGGGGAGGACGAGGTCGCTGCGGTATACCTCGCCTGCAGTCCCACACTCACGCCTGAGCTCATGGCCGATCTGGACGCCAGGGAGTCATGGAATGTGCGGGATCCCCTCGCCCAGCGTGGTGACCTGCCCGACAGCTTCGCCCGGCGCTACGTCCGCATCCGTGACTGCCTCGCGGTCACGATGATGATCGAAGTCGGTCGGCCCGACCTGCCCGTCGATGTGCTGCGTGGAGCTGCGTCGCTGCTTCCGGCCAGTCGCGGCTTGGGGCGGCGGGAGATCCTCAACGCCATGCCTCGCCAGCGCCATGCTCCGCCCGATCTGCTGCAGCTGGCGTGGGAAGAGGGGGCGCTGACGATCCACGACATCCGCCTGCGGCCCAACCTGCCACAGTATTGCTTCGACGCGATGGCGACCGCCGTTACTCGCGCCAAGACGTTTGAGCCAGAGGCGCTGGCGGCGCTGGTCCCGAAGGTCGGGATCGCTTCGCTGCAAGGCATGGGCAAGCGGGTGGCGGCCGAGCGGGCCAGCGCCACCGCCCGTGAGGACAGTGAGGCAGTCGCTCGCTGCCAGGAGCTCCTCACCAGCATCGACGCCAGACTCAAGGAACTCCGCAGGAACTGACCCGAAGCCCGACTTGGTACCCAATCTGCTTTCCAGCGACGTGGATCTTGTCCCGTCGTTGTGGTATTGGGCAGCAGGATGCCGTGGAGCATCGGAGCTAGTCAGGAGGGTCGGACAATGAGACGAGGAAAGAAACGGGTTTCCAGGGACACGTACCCCGCCCGGCGAAACAGGGGTGGCTTGGGGCAGGCGCCAAGTACATCGGCCGTACAGCTGTGCGCGCAGGATGCTCGGGGCGTGTCGTGCTCTCGCCTGGGATCTGGCCATGCCATGCGACGTGTGTTGGGAAGTCGCCAAGGGTCACCCCCGTCAGGTGTTGCCCGCAAAGGGAGCAGGGAATGAGACCGGGACAGAGATGGGTTCTTGCAGGGCTTGCCGCCACGATGTTGTTGGCCAATGGGTGCGCGTTGACCTATACGCGTAGCAAGAAGTGGCGCACCCCTCCGCCAGTCTACAACGCGACGATCCATGACGTGGTGTTCCTGGTCATGGGCACCGGAGACGTCGGGGAGAAGATCTGGGATGTCGCTCCCCCTCTTGCCCCCGCCGCAGTCGTGGTCATGCCTCTGTTCGTTGCCGATGGCGCAGTGTCTCTTGCGGCCGATACGGCCATGCTACCCTATGACATGTACCATCGCGGTCGCCATGACTCGGACACCCAGTTCTGGCGCGCGGCCTTTTCGGACAAGGAGCCCCTGCCTACCGTCAAGGAGATGCACCAACACGTTACCAGGTACAGCGTCTACACAGTGATGGATATGCTCGGAAGGGAACTGGGTGGCGATAGATGGATGAACTCCGGGCGACATGGTCGGACTCCGGAACAGCAGCGTGCACGGCAAGAGGCGAGAACGCGCAGACGGTCGGCCCGGCTCGACCGGCTGATCGAGGCCGAGATCGCCCTGGCTGGGGTTGCTGCTAGACCCGACCTGTCGCCTGTCCAGATCGAGCGCGTTCTCCCCTATGCCAGGAAGCAACGGGCTGTCCAGCTGGCACTGTTGGCCAACCCCGCAACTCCACCGAAGATCGTGGACGAACTGAGCGCGGTGCCCGATAGCGACATCCTCCAGGCCCTGGCAAGAAACCCCGCGTTCTCTCCGCAGCGGTTTGGGCGTCTCGCACGGGGGGCCGACCCGGAAACGCTGGCCATACTCGCCTCCAATCGCTTTCTGCCGCAGCCCTTGCTGGCGCAGTTGGTGCAGACTGCTACAGCGGACACTCTGTCTCGGTTGGCAAAACAGCAGGACCTGTCGGACGCGTGTGCCAGGCAACTGGCCAGAAGGCCAGAAGCGATGCCGCAATTGGTCCTGCATGGGCGTGATAACCTGCCCGCTGACGTGTTGGCGACAGCCTTGGCGACAGCCTATGATGCTCGACTTGGTTCTCAACTGCTGCACAAGGCCATCAGGCGTCAACGGCATGCCCCGGTGAGCATTCTACAGGAAGCATGGCAGCAGGGCTCACTGATGCCGGATGATCTTCCCAAGCTGGCCAACACGTCGCCCGAGGCACGCGACTGGGCAGCCAGGCGGCTTGCCGCCCATGGCGAGTTCCGCCCAGACTTGATCAAGGAGCTCCTCCCCGAGCTTGGTACTGCCCCCCTG
>JABGQJ010001017.1 GCA_018648945.1 Victivallales bacterium | reverse complement strand
CCGGCGTTCGGTGGGTGGCGGTCTCTTGCGGGTCTTCTGCTGTATGTTCGTCGTCCGAGGATGGGCACTTCGGCGTAGACCCGCATGCTCACACTGGGGAGGGGCTGCCTACGCCACCGCCTACGACGCGGGCGCGAATCTCGGTCGCCTTGCCGTCGCGGAGAGTGATCACCACGTCGTCCCCGCCGACAATCGCGCTGCCGGGAACGTCCTTGGTGACGCCGTTATCGTCCAGGGCGATCCTGCAGCCTTCTGCCACTGGGAGACGCCAGTTCATGAAACCGCCCTCGTAGGGATCGATCACGATCGTGGTGCCGACTGGCCCTCGGGCCTCGCCGGCCTCCTCGCGATCGGGCGCTGGCGGTACGTAGGGCTTGTCGACAGGAGCCCTTCGCCGGAGGGGGTGAGCGGCCTCGGCGCGCTGGGCGACGATGACACTCTCGGCACGCAAGCGGTCGGCACGGTAGCTTCGGTTGGTCGCGAGCAGGGCTTCCGCCGCCCACGGGACCTCAAGCGTCACTTCGAACACCGCGACCCATCCGGGAAGACCGAGAGGGTGGAGTTCGAACTCGATCAGAGCACCAGCCTGCCCGCGCACGTGATCGGTCAGATCGACTCGCCGACGTCCTGCCATGTTTGTGAACCGGGCGACCTCGGTGAGCGAATCAGCATCGGGTCCGACTCGTATGGCCAAGTAGGAGTCCGCTGAGACCTGCCGGAAGAGGAACGCCCTGGCGTCCAGGTTGAGGCAGAGTCGGTCAAACACCGGTGCATCGACCAGCTCCCGCGCGGTCACCGTGAAGCGGGCAAAACTCGCCGTCTTGACCTTGGTGCCGATAAGCCCCCGCCGCTCCCCGATTCCGTCGATCCGGATACCTTCCCCCGAGAAGCGTTTCCGCCAGGAGCCAGGCTGCTCGAAATCTTCATGGAAGACGGCCGGACGCCACGGCTCGGGCGCAAAGGACTGCCAGCCTTCGCCGATGCCCGCAACGGTCGCCCGCACACCATCGTCACTCAGGTTGAAGAGATCGAGTTCGGAACACCCAGCGGCATAGGCGAGGTTCGCCACCCCGATGGCGTCCTTCGCTCCGCCCAATTCACAGTTGATGTCCACAGGGACGCCGAGCTCGCGATGCACGTCGAGCATGCTGAGACCGTGGGCTGAGACTTCGCCCCATTCGCCCCCCATACGGATGGTGTCGAGCACGCCAACTTCCGTGGCCTGGATGGCATTGTCGAAACACCAGCCGCGCATGAACGTGTGCGTGTAGACCCGGTCACTCAGGGGGCATGTGCCCAGACCTGTGAGCAGACCGACCGCCATCTCGCGGTTGTACTGACGCAGGCTGTGGCGGAGGAAACGCATCTCCGGCTTGGCAAGGCCGTCACGCGGGTCGAGCATGAGATTTTCGCCACGGGCAGCCGCGACGATGGCGGGATTGAAGTCCGCTTGCAGGGTCGAGGACATCCCCGGGTTGCCCGCGCCCCAATACGTGATCTCGTTGTCCAGCACGATCGTTCGAATCGGGAAGGCCTTCCCCGACTGGGCGCCATGGCGCGCCTCGAAGGCAGTCTTCTCAGCCCGGACGAGTTGGCCGAAGGTGCGAAAACAACCAGCCTTGAAGCTGTTCAGACGAGCATGGCGCGTGGTTAGCCAGGGGACACTGCTCCACTGGTTAGGGATGGAGAGCCCGAACTGACCCGTCACCGGCTCGAAGGTAACCTGCTGGTACTCGGGGTCACACCAGCGACCGCCGAGGCCGTCGAAGCCGAAGGGCGTCCCAGCCCACCAGGTATTGAGGTGCAACGTGACCGCCACTCCCGCTTCGGTTGCCGCCGCGATGACGGCGGCGAGACGTCGCTGGGTGACCTCTGGCGGCCACTGGGCAATGGCGAACGTGGCGTCCACGACCAGGGGGGCAATCTCCGCCGAGGCGGGGACCAGCGCCTTGACTGCCGCCAGGCGTTCCCGGCTGAACGCCCTCACGGTGGGGCCGAGAAGCAGCGGGCGCATGAGACCCGCCTCGCGGGCGTACGTCTCGATGTCCTCGTACAGATAGGCTCCCGACAGACAGAGAACATGATCGGCAAGATTCCGGATGCGAATGCCGACCGGGCCGGCAGCATCCGGCAAGTCGATGAAGGCCGAAGCGCGACCGGCCTCATCGATCTGGCGACAACGGAAGGCGATGTCCTTGCCGTTGGCGGCAATGATGTACGCGGGGTACTGCCCAGCCGCCGTGCGGAATTCGCGCAGTTCGAGAGTCAACTGCCTACCGGTCTTTGGGGTGACCCGGAACGAGACCGACTCCCCCGGGCCAAGTCGTGCCCCGCGAACAGGGAACGCGCGGTCGCCGAAGCGCCAAGTGTATTCGATGGAGTTCTCGCCGGCTATGACCACATGATCGACGACACCGGCCGCATGAAGAGCGGCTGTGGTGCCGAGTAGCGCAATTGCGCAAATGGAGGCCCGCTTGCTCATCCTGCTCATTCTCATATCACCTGGTTCTGGGAACTGGG
>JABGQJ010001016.1 GCA_018648945.1 Victivallales bacterium | reverse complement strand
CCGCCTTCGGCAGCGGCTTCGATGGTCACGAACTCATTCATGGTCTTGGATCTCCTGGGTTGCCGGGGTGGTGTCGGATTCAGTGAGGCCCAGCTCCCGCATGAGGGCCTTCTCGCGGGCCCTCTGGCGAAGCTCTGCCTCCCAGTCCAGGCCCTGGCGGGCGTACTCGTGCGAAAGCGTGGTCGTGTTGCTCTCAAGCCGCAGCCGCTGAGCGTTGGCTTCTTTGTAGGGATCGACATGCTCGAGCCCATCCCAGAACCACTGGTGAGCGGGCGCGACATCGAGGTCGCGCGCCAGTCCGTATTCACGAAGCCACACGGCCAGGATGCGGTCGAGGACACGGGCGGCGATGAAGGCCTGGTCAATGCGGATGGCCTTGTAGTAGGTCTGGTGGTCGAGACGGCCGGAGGCGTAGTTGTAGCCTGAGGAGTTCCCGGCGGCGACGTTGTACGGCAGGTTCAGGCAGCGCGCGATCTCGTTCAGGATCTCGCGCTTGAACTCGGCATAGGTGGTGGCGGGTTGCTTGGGATCGAGCTGCGCCATCTTCCAGCCGCCGGGCATGGTCAGCAGCATATTGCGCTCGAGCTGAACCAGGTCCATGGGCTCTACCGCATCCGCCTCTCCGGAGGCGGGCGCGTCGGTGTAGAGGATGCCGGCGAAGTCGGCGGCGGCCTCGGCGGCGGCCAGTACGGCGAGGGTGTAGCGGCGGAGCTGGGCGAAGAGCGGGAGCGCAGGCGTGATCTCGGGAATGCCCCGGTGCAGTTCCGGGCGGTCGGCCCGGAAGATGTGGATCATCGCCTGCGCGGAAACGTCGAGCGCCTTCCGGCCGTAGTCGAACTGCGATCCGCCAGGGTGCTGCTTTAGCACCCGGTAGGTGACCGGGTTGCCGTGTGTATCCAGGCGGATGCCGTCCACCTCGTCGCTGCGTCCGACCACTGTCAGATCGCTGGTCACGCGATCGGACTCGACGAGCCCAAGGTCGATCTGGATGTCGTGGTCAACGGCGGGGTTCTCCACCAGCATCGCGAAGGCCTCGCCGTCCTGGCAACGGGCCATGCGCATGGTGCGGAGCTTCTCCGGGAGGCTAATGGCCTGTGACCAGGCGCTGAACTCGCGCTCGATGTCGCGGTTCAGTTCATCTTCATCGGCGAGCATCTGCAGGCGCGGCCCCGTGCCGATGGTGTCGTTGGCAAGCGTCAGGACGATGCCCTTGGCATAGCTGTTGTTCGCCACCTCGTACCGGGCGCGTTCCCGCAGCGCCTTGCGCACCTCGGGACTGGCCTCCGCATCGGCGGAGTGGCCATCGGCCGCCGCCCAGTGCCGTCGGTTCTCCGGGGTGGTCTGGGCTGCGTCGAAGCGGCCGTGGACGATCCGGCAGTTCCGACGCTGGCCGGTACGTCCCGGTGCGGGGGAACGCCTGAACAGGTTGGAGAGGATGGTCAACATCGCGTCAGCAGGCTCCCGGTGGGATCATCTTGCCGACGCGGATGCCCATCCCCTTCCGCTTGGCGGCGTCTTTCGAGGCCAAGTAGCGGTCCGCCGCGATCTGCTGGGTCAGGCTGTGTTGGTCGACGGAGCCCGAATCGCCGCTGGCGCGGCGTGGTCCCGACGCGTTCTCGCGAATCTGTTCTGTCAGTTGCTCGGCCAATCGGCACCTCCGTCTTCGGCCCGTGAGAGGGCCATGCCTATTTCTTCTGCGGAAAAGGTGCGAAACGGCGGGGGTGGCGGGACTTTTTCTGCCGGAGGGAGGGGGATTGGTGCGCGAATCAGCGCGGAGGAACTGTGGGTGGTCCGTGTCCGGGCAGCTGCTGCCCGTCAGGAACGGTGGCGATACGCCAGGTGCCACGGGGGGGCAACCGGCCGCGAGTGGACCGCCTCACTCTCTCGCTATAGAGGAGAAAGGGGTATGTAGTCGTCCTCCAAGGAAGGAGAAATGGCACGCATGGAAGGGCGTGGACGATCTCAGGCGGGCCGCGCGTCTGCTCTTACCAACTGCACAGCACACGAGGAAAACGGTTACGCCGCGCCGGAAACGCTTACCAAGAAGGGCGGCACGGGGGAAACAGTTACAGAGAGGGGAGCGCTCGCGACCTCGGGCGTGGGGCAGGGGCAGCGGCAGAGCTACTGACTGGAACTGGTCGGGGAGGCGTAGGCGGCCTGGACGGCATCCTCCATCCCCTGGACTTCGTCGTCAGTGAGCATCTCGAAGTGCGAGGACCGCTTGCGGGCCGAAAGGCGGCCGTTGTTCTGCAGGCAGAACCCGATGAACAGATCGATCTGTCGGTCCGGGGTGTTCAAAGTGAGGGTTGCTGAGAAGGTATTCATCTGCTTGCGTGTTCTCTCAATGGCAGGCGAGCCATCGGAGGAAGGGACTCTCTACATTTCGTTCGTTACCCAGGCTGGGCGGACCGTGCTGGGACGACGGTACAATGGCCGGGCGTGGGGCAGAGAACCGGGATCCCCGTTTGACAAGCAGCCTTCATGGGACGAGTTCTTGCCAGCACACGACAGAATCGTGATC
>JABGQJ010001015.1 GCA_018648945.1 Victivallales bacterium | reverse complement strand
GGACGTCGCATTGCTCGGGGAACTGCCCATCAGCAGGCATAGCCGCGATGCGAATCGGGCGTTTCCGTATGGTGCGCTGGGCCAGCGCGGCCAGTGCGGGCAAGGGCTTGCCCGTGGTGACAATGACCAAGGGGCGAAGTGGTTTGCCGGGGCCTTGCTCAGGCCAGTTGGTGAAGAGGCAGAAATTGTAGACGAAGGCCGCGAGGAGTGCATCCGGATCGGTGGGCTTGGGCGCAGCCGAGGCGCTTCCGCCCGCGCACGTCCCGATCGCGAATACTGCCAGCAGCACTCGCCGCAGGGCAGCGGCGGGCGAGCGGGGATGGATAGGGCGTGTGGGGGGAACGGGCATGCTTTCCTAGAAGTGAAGCGCAATCTGGACATACACGGAGCGTGGCACCTCGGTGCTGGCCGTGGTCAGGAGCGTTGACGGGTAGTATTCCGGGTGGCTGCTGTCCGACAGGTTACGGCCAGCGAGGGTGAGTTCGACATTGGGGGTGGGCCGCCAGCGAATGCTGGCATCGAGCGAGACGTAGGAGGAAAGGGTGTAGTCGGCCACGTCGTTGATGTTGTCCACGTATCGCGCCCACAGGTCCAGGTCGAGAGTGGGGGTGAGGTGGAAGCTGGAGAGGAGGGAGATCTGGTGCCGGGGGGCGTCTTCCTCGTACCAGTCGTCGCTGTAGTGAACCACGCCGTCGTCAGGGTGGAGCTGGACGCGCATGAAAGTGTAGGCGAGATCCAGGCGCCACCAGTCGACGGGGCGGTACTTGGCCGCGACCTCGACGCCGTAGCAGGAAACGCTCAGGCTGTTGCCCGCCATATACCGGTCGTCGAGGGTGCCGGGGCCAACGGTGCTGCCTGCGTATTCCAGTACCACCGCATCGCTGATGTCGTGGTAGTAGAGGGCCATGTCCAGGGATAGTGAATCGCTGAGCAGAAGGCGGGTGCCGAGCTCGTAGGCGAGGAGCTGCTCGGGGTTCAGGTCGGGCGAGGGAAGGAATGAGGCGGTGTAGTTCCACGGTGTCCCCCCCATATCGATCACTCCCTGGACAAGGGAGCGCCGAGCGGTGAACTCCATGCGGGAGGGGACGCGGATGGCCCGGGAGACTGCGAGCCACCATGTCTGCTTGGGGGAGGGAGTGAAGGCGAGGCGGGCGCTGGGCTGGGACTGCCAGCCGTTGCGGTCGGTCAGCTCGAATCTGGCGCCGAGGGTCAGCGTGAGGCGGTTCGGGAGCAGCGCGATCTCGTCCTGCACGAATGCACTGAACGTTTCGAGACGTTGACGCTTCTCGGAGTACTGGCCGATGTCTGTGTCTCGGCAGCGGTCACGGATCTGGCGGTAGCTGCCCCCCCAGATGATTTCGTGGCGTTCGTTCCAGGCGGGGAAACGATGCTCGAACTCAAGCATGTAGGTCCGGCGCAAGTCGTCGATGCTGATCTCCTCCCGGTCCTCATGCTGGTAGTACGCGCGCACCGCCCAAGAGGATCGCTCCCCAAGATCGTGCCGCCAGTCGGCCATCAGGTAGCCTCCGGTGGCGCGGAGATCCTCCGGGATGACGATGGAGCCTGGCCATTGGGCGGGGGCCGTAGGGTCGGACACGAGCAAGGTCTGGCCCATGATGCCTTGGTAGTAGTCACCTTGAATGGCAACGTGGTCCCGAGGGGCGGCATCCCATTCGAGGCGGAGTCCTACCCGTCCTTCCCGCCAGTCGTCCTCGGCATCCAGCCCAAGGCGCCCTTCCCCTTCCCCGCGGTCGAAGCCTTGGACGTACGCCCGATAGGCCACGGATTCGCCCAGGGAGCCGCTCTGTTGGAGGAGGCCGAACCCTCGTTCCTGGGTGCCGATGCCGAGAGTCAGGCGGGTGCTGGTCTCTGTCCTCGCTGGCCTGGTGATGATGTTGACGACCCCATTGACCGCGTTTGAGCCCCAGACCGAACCGCCGGGCCCCCGGATGACTTCGATGCGTTCCACCTCCTCGATGGGGATGTTCAGCATCTCCCAGGCGGTCCCGGAGAAGAGCGAACTATAGACGCTGCGGCCATCGATCAAGACCTGCATCTGGTAGGCAAACCGCCCGGCGAATCCGCGCGAGGACACAGCCCATTTGTTCGCCTCGATCCGGGCGACCTGGAGTCCAGGCACGAGGCGCAATGCCTCCGGCAGACTGCGGATGCCAGTTCGCTGCAGATCCTCTGCGGTAATCACGAATACGGCGGCGGCCGTGGTGCGCAGCCTCTGTTCCGTGCGGGTGGCCGTGGTGACGGGGATCTGCATCAGTTGCTCGACATTGAGGTCGAGCAGGTCGTCGTCGTTGTCCGCCTGTGCGAGCACGAAGCCTAGCAGAGCGCAGAGGAATGGAATGTTGCGGAGATTAGGCATGGCCTTGGTGTTACTCCACGTTGCGGGTTGGGCGGGGAGTGGCGCCGCCGGCGACAAGCAACGCCCGAAATTCGAAGTGGGTACCGTTGCTCTCCACCGCCTTCTCGGGGAGCAGCTCAAGGCGCAGACGGTGCTTGCCCGCGGGC
>JABGQJ010001014.1 GCA_018648945.1 Victivallales bacterium | reverse complement strand
GGCATCACCTGCAACGCGGTGGCACCGGGAATGATCCTGACCGACCTGACCCGCCACCACTGGGAGCAGCCCGGCCCCGCGGAGCAGATCAAGGTCCGCGTTCCGGTCGGCCGGATTGGTACGCCCACCGACATTGGCAACGCCGTGACCTTCCTGGCATCGCCGGAGGCCGAGTACATCTCCGGCGTCACCCTGCGAGTGGACGGCGGGCACCAAGCCTGCTGCGTCTGACCCCGCCATCCCAACCGGAGAACCAGCATATGATCCCCATTGATCTCTCGGGCAAAATCGCCCTCGTCACCGGTGCGACAGGCGAACTGGGACGAGTCATGGTGCGCACCTTGGCGCGCGCTGGCGCGGACGTCGCGATCCACTACCACGCCAACCAAACCAAGGCGGAGGAGTTGGCGGCCGAATGCCAGGAACTGGGACGAAGCGCCGTCGTGGTGCAGGCAGACATCACCGCAAAAGACGACATCGAGGCCATGCGGGACGCGGTCTGCACCGCCCTTGGCGCGCCGGACATCATCGTCAACAATGCGGTCATCCAATACAGTTGGACGACGGTTCTGGAACAAGCGGAAGCCGATTACGAAGGCCAGTTCCGGTCGTCTGTCATGCAGAACGTGCTGATGGCCCAGGCGTTCGTTCCAGCCATGAAGGCCAAGGGTTGGGGACGGGTCATCGGGATCAATACTGAGTGCACCATGCAGTGTTGGCCGGGGCAGTCGGCCTACACATCTGGGAAGGCGGGCATGGACCGAGTCCTGCGGGTGCTGGCCAGGGAAATTGGCGCGGATGGCATCACGGTCAACCAAATCGCCCCTGGGTGGATGCTGAGCGAGAATCGCACGGCGGAAGGTACGCCGCAGTCGTATCTGGACAGGGTCGCGCTGGGCCACCGCGGCGACGACCAGGAGATCGCCAACGCGGTCGTGTTCCTGGCCTCGGACTTGGCTGGCTTCATCACTGGGGTCTACCTGCCTGTCTGTGGCGGCGGGGTGATGCCGGGAATCTAGAGGGACAGAATTCAGGAGTCAGAAGACAGAATTCAGAAGACAGAATTCAGAAGACAGGAGGGGGATTGGGAGGGGAAGGAAGGAATGCGAGTACCGAACATCGAGTGGGGTGCTGAATGGGCGTAGCAGGAAATACAGGCAACGTGGGTCAGGCTGGGACAGCCGGTGACTACTGGTTGTGTATCCGGGATGTACAGGGCAGCTATACAATCCCCTACATTCATTCGGGGCGTGACCTGCGCGTCAAGATCGACTTCGCCTCCCTGCCGGCCGACGCGGCTCGAGCGACCGTCACGCTATGCTGGGACGGGAAGGCATGGCAACAGGACGTGGATCGCGCGAACCCGGTGACTGACTTCGTCGCGCTTCGCCCTGGCGAGTATGGGCTGACTGCCGAAGCCGCCGACCAGGCGGGAGAGTGCGTGTGGCGTGCCAGCCACCGGTCCCTTGGCGTCGGAACAGTGGTGGCTGCCTTGGGTGACAGCCTGACCGAAGGCTATCTCGGGCACGGCTTCGCGCGGGACGATCTCGATCTCAAGGCGGCCCATTTCCCGCCCAATGCCGTCTCCGACGACAGCCGGAATTTCCCGCAGTTCTCGCCGACCACCGCGCACCACAGGCCGGACGTCAACTGCTTCCAGAGCTGGATGACACGCCTGAATGACGGTCTGACGAACACTTGGCAACAGCCCGTATTCATTGCCAACGAAGGCTGGGGCGGCTACACCGCCGAGAACTACCTGACGATGATGCGCACGAACCAGGGCGGCTGGATCGACCGCATGCGACTGCTGCGACCCGCAGTGTGGCTGATCCACCTGGGGGTCAACGACGAGCGCGCAGCCGTGTCGGCCGCGACCTTTGCCGCCAATCTCCGGGGCATCGTTGATCTGCTGTGTGCCGATTTCGGGGCGGAGGCGGACGCCATCTACCTGGCCCGGCCAAGTTACGACTACGCCCCCGGGGCGAGCGCCATCCTACAGGGATACATCACGCAGATCGATCGTCTGGTGGCGGAACTTGGGTTGCGGCCCGGACCGGATTTCTTCGCCACATTCGCAACTGACAAGGAACGCTGGTATGGCCCGGACCCGGTCCACCCGGGGCCGGAGGGCATGGATCTGATGGCCGACCTCTGGCTGGCTGCCCTGGCCCCGAACCAACCGAGGGCAAAGGACTCCATGGCAGGTGTCGTCCGTTTGCCACAGGACAGAGGTCCGGAACCATGCTGAGCGTGAGCCTGGACTTCATGCCCGCTTTCTACACCAAGCACCTGGGGCTGACCTGGGGCGAGAGCTACTACTTCGACCCTGACTACCGGTCGCAGGTGGAGATGGCCCGGGATCGGTTCCTCTACGACGTCCTTGGTGAACATGGCGTCGGCAGCCCACAGCCCACCCCTTCGCCCTGCCTGACCATCCAGCCCGTCGACCTATTCATGCGCACCCAAGGCGCAGAATGGCGGTTTCCCACCGACGGAACCGTGGAGAGTTGGGGACAGCCC